>NZ_WBRZ01000143.1:0-14493 GCF_008923895.1 Pseudomonas sp. GXM4 | reverse complement strand
CCTGCTCAAACTCCGGACGTCCGGCAAACTTCTCTTCCGGGCTCGGCGCGAGGAAGCCATTGACTGGTGTTTGCTTGTTACCAAACCACGCATCGAACGTGCGGTAGAAACGTGAGATGGCTTTCGCGCCAACTTGCCAGCCATCCGGGTTATCAGCGGTGTGCACGTGGGTATGACGCAGCACCATCAGTTGTGGGCGCGGTACGTCTGGGTTGTTGTCCAGTGCAGTCTGGAATTTGTTCTTCAGGTCGAGGACTTCTTCGTCGCCTTTCATCAATGGCGTGACCATGACGTTGCAGCCGTTGGCCACGGCGAAGTTGTGCGAGTCGGGGTCGCGGGCGGCGATCCACATGGGTGGGTTGGGCTTCTGGATCGGCTTCGGCACGCTGGTCGAGGTGGGGAATTTCCAGATGTCGCCGTCGTGGGCGTAGTCGCCTTGCCACAGGGCGCGGACCACCGGGACCATTTCGCGCAGGGCCTGGCCGCCGCTGGAGGCGGGCATGCCGCCGGCCATGCGGTCAAATTCAACCTGATAGGCGCCGCGCGCGAGGCCGACTTCCATGCGGCCGTTGCTGATGACGTCGAGCAGGGCGCATTCGCCGGCCACGCGTAGCGGGTGCCAGAACGGCGCGATGATGGTGCCGGCGCCGAGGTGGATGGTGGTGGTTTTCGCTGCGAGGTAGGCCAGCAGCGGCATCGGGCTTGGGGAAATGGTGTATTCCATAGCGTGGTGTTCGCCGATCCACACGGTGCTGAAACCGCCGGCCTCGGCCATCAGGGTCAGTTCGGTCAGGTCTTCGAACAATTGGCGGTGGCTGATGCTTTCGTCCCAGCGTTCCATGTGTACGAACAGGGAAAATTTCATGACGCTACCTCGAGTCTTTTGTAATTGGCCGGTCGTGTGCGGGCCTGTCGAACTGACGTGAACGCGTTGCGCTCGCGAGTCTTCTCACCATTCAAGCACGCCTTCGAGGACGGCTGTTCGGTTGATTGAATAGTGGTATACCATAATACGGAATATCCGCAAAATATTTCTGACCGACACTTCGAACAAGGAAGGCGCAAGCAATGAACATAAAACAAAAACTGACTCTGGCGTTTGCGGTAATCGCCAGCCTGCCGGTGTTACTGGTGGCAGCGCTGATCATCCTCAATGTCCGCGAGGGCGCGCGCGACACCTTTACCGACAGCACCGGGCGCGAGGTGCGTCAGGTGGAAAACGCGATGCAGCTGTTTTTCGAGGGCATCAGCCAAAACGTTGCCTATCTGGCCGAGCATCCGCAACTGCAGAGCATCGACACCAGCCTCAAACGCTACCTGAGCAGCGACGCCGCGCAAGTGCCGATGGGGCCGCAGGATCAACAGCTGTTCAAGCTGTTCGACGGTCTGGCCAAGGCGCACCCGGCTTACACTTATCTATCTGTCGGCACCGAGCAGGGCGGTTACCTGTTCTGGCCGGGCGATGCGAAGTTGGCGAACTACGATCCGCGCACCCGGCCCTGGTACAAAACCGCGATGGCCAACCCCGGCAAAACCCTGCGCACCGAGGCCTATTACTGGGCGGCGGATGACGTGGTGCTGGTGAGCACCGTGCGCAGCTTCAACAACCAGTTGGGCAGCAATGCCGGCGTGGTCAACATCGATGTGTCGCTCAAGCAATTGACCGACCTGGTCAAGCAGATCCGCCTCGGCGAGAGCGGTTATCTGATGCTGATGGAAGCCAACAACACCGTGCTGGTCGACCCGAGCGATCCGGCGCACAACTTCAAGAAACTCAGCGATCTCGGCGACGGTTATCAGCAACTGGCCGAGGCGGGCAAAGGGCTGGTCGAGGTGCAACTGGCCGGCGAGGATTACATGGCGCTGGTCTGGCCGTCGCAGGCGTTGGGCTGGCGGTTTGTCGGCTTGGTCAAGGCGAGCGAAGTGATGGCCGGGGCGACGCATTTGACCTGGCTGATCGGCGCGATCGCTGTGGTTTGCGCACTGTTGTTTGCAATGGCCGGCGCGTGGTTTGCCGGGTTGATGGTCAAGCCGATTCGTGGTGTCGCCAGCGGACTCGAAGGCATTGCCCAGGGCGAGGGCGATCTGACTGCGCGACTGGAAGTGCGCGGGCAGGATGAAACCGCGCAACTGGCCGGCTGGTTCAATCAGTTTCTGGAAGCGATTCGTACGTTGATTCAGCGCATCGGCCAGGCAGCGGGGCAGATTCACAGCAGCTCTGGCAGCGCCACTGAAGTCTCGGCGGAAATGGCCGACGTCGCTTCGCGTCAGCGTGAGGCGGTGGACATGGTTTCTACGGCGTTTCACGAAATGGTCGCCACTTCCAACGAGGTTGCGCGCTCGTGCAGTCAGGCGGCCGACTCGGCAGACAACGGTCAGCGTCAGGCTCACATCGGGCAGCAGCAGATCGACGCGGCGGTGAGCAACGTCGGGCGCTTGAGTCAGGAGATCGGCCACAGTGCCGAGTCGATGCAGCAACTGGAGCAGGACAGCAACGACATCCAGTCGATCCTCGGCACCATCCGCTCGATTGCCGAGCAGACCAATCTGCTCGCGCTCAACGCCGCCATTGAGGCCGCGCGCGCTGGTGAACAGGGCAGGGGCTTTGCCGTGGTCGCTGATGAAGTCCGGGCGCTGGCCAAACGTACCTCGGATTCCACCGGTGAGATTGACGCACTGCTCGGCAATCTGGCGCGGCGCACCCACCAGATGGGCAAGCAGATGCACGCCAGCCTTGAGGTGTCACAGGAAACCGTGGTGTCGATCAACGAGGCACGGGCGAGTTTTGAGTTGATCCGTGAATCGGTCGACGTGATCCGCGACATGAACACGCAGATCGCCACGGCGGCGGAGGAACAGCATCAGGTGGCGGAGGACATCAATCGGCACATCAGCCAGATTCATGGCGATGCGCAGTTGGTGGCGAGCCTGGCGGATTCGACTCGGCAGGATGCGCAGAACCTGACGGCGTTGTCGCAGACGTTGAATCAGTTGGTGAGCCGGTTTAGGACCTGAAACGGTCGCCCAGGCAACACCAAAACCTGTGGGAGCGAGCTTGCTCGCGAAGGCGTCGGGTCAGTCAAAAATATAACAACTGACCCATCGCTTTCGCGAGCAGGCTCGCTCCCACATGGAATATCCGAGATCTGGTGAAATCACGCCACAACCGGCAACGCACCCATCTTGCCGTGGCAATACACCAGCGGTCCGGCGACCTGCTCGGGGACGATCAGGTTCTTCACTGCGCCGACCATGATCGCGTGGTCGCCACCTTCGTATTCACGCCACAACTCGCACTCGATCACCGCCGTGGCATTGGCGAGGATCGGGTTGCCCAGTTCGCTCAAAGTCCACTCGATGCCCTGCGCCTTGTCCTTGCCTTTGCGGGCGAAGGCATAGGCCTCGCTTTGCTGCACGCTGGACAACAGGTGAATCGCAAAGCGTTTGTTCTTGATCAGCACGGGATAAGAGTCGGAGCTGTAATTGGGGCAGAACAGCACCAGCGCCGGGTCCATCGACAACGAGCTGAACGCGCTGGCGGTCAGGCCGACGATCTGACCGTCGTCGTCCAGCGTGGTGATAACGGTGACGCCGGACGGGAACGAGCCCATGACTTGTTTGTAAATGGCAGCATCGATCATTGGGTGGTCCTCGGGTGGTGTGACGCGGTTTTTATGGTTTGTAGGTCTGATGGTATACCGTAATACATATCTTGCAAGAGCTTTTCTGGTGAACCGATAAACGTGCCACTTTCGTCGGAAACTCAGTGTTTACGGGGCTTTCAGCTAGCCGGTCAGGGGTGGGATCAGCGAGGATAGCGGATCAGACAGCGACAGAATCAGCGGATCAGGCTTGTGCAAAGTTTGGAATACCATAATATGGTCTGCATCTGAGGGGCGACCCAAGAGTCCTCCCGGTTTGGCTTCATACAAAGATAAAAACAGACAAACTCGAGTTCATGCATATGTCCCAGATGTCCCGGCAAGATCCGTTGATCGAGAATCATACGGTCGATTACGTCCCACTCGCGGAACGCCACGGGAAGGCCCGCGATCTGTTCACTCTTTGGTTCAGCACCAACATCGCGCCACTGCCCATCGTCACCGGCGCCATGGTGGTTCAGGTGTTCCACCTCAATCTGTTCTGGGGGCTGCTGGCGATTGCCCTGGGGCACATGATCGGCGGCGTGGTGATTGCGCTGGCCTCGGCGCAGGGCCCGCGCATGGGCATTCCGCAAATGGTCCAGAGTCGCGGTCAGTTCGGCCGCTATGGCGCGCTGCTGATCGTGTTCTTCGCAGCGCTCATCTACATCGGTTTCTTCATTTCCAACATCGTGCTGGCCGGCAAATCCATCGTCGGCATTGCCCCGTCAGTGCCGGCACCGCTGAGCATTCTGATCGGCGCGCTGGCCGCCACCGCGATCGGTGTGATCGGCTACAACTTCATCCATACGCTCAACCGCATCGGCACCTGGGTGATGGGCGGCGCATTGCTCGCAGGCTTCATCTACATCTTCGCCCATGACTTGCCGGCAGATTTCCTGACGCGCGGCAGTTTCAACCTGTCCGGCTGGCTGGCGACGGTATCGCTGGGGATCATCTGGCAGATCAGCTTCTCGCCATACGTCTCCGACTATTCGCGTTATCTGCCAGCAGACATCGGTATCGCCAAACCCTTCTGGGCGACGTATCTGGGCGCGACGCTGGGCACGATTCTGTCGTTCAGTTTTGGCGCGGTGGCAGTGCTGGCGACGCCGGAAGGCACTGAAGCGATGGCGGCGGTCAAGCAGTCTACCGGCTGGCTGGGGCCGATTCTGATGGTGCTGTTTCTGCTCAACATCATCAGCCACAACGCGCTCAATCTGTATGGCGCGGTGTTGTCGATCATCACCTCGATCCAGACGTTTGCCAGCCAGTGGACGCCGAGTATCAAGGTGCGCGTGGTGCTGTCGAGCGTGATCCTGGCCGGGTGCTGCGTGGTCGCCCTCGGCGCTTCGGCGGATTTCATTTCCGAGTTCATTGGACTGATTCTCGCGCTGTTGCTGGTGCTGGTGCCATGGGCGTCGATCAACCTGATCGACTTCTACCTGATCAAGCGCGGCAACTACGACATCGCCTCGATCTTCCGCGCCGACGGCGGGATCTACGGGCGCTTCAACCTGCACGCGATCATTGCCTACTTCATCGGCATCATCGTGCAACTGCCGTTTGCCAACACCTCGCTGTACGTCGGGCCATACGCCAATCTGGTGGAAGGTGCTGACCTGTCGTGGCTGGTTGGCCTGGTGGTCACCGTGCCGTTGTATTACTGCCTGGCAACTCGCGGTCAGGCGCAGCAGAGCAGGGCGGCCAGACTCGGCTATACCGACTGATCCAAACTGCAACAGAGCAATGCCCGGCCCAGCGCCGGGCATTTTTGTTTGCGTATTTCAGCGGTCACGGAAAATGGCCATATCGATCCCCTTTTGGCCTGCCGCCTACTGTCATCGCGCTACGCTGTCAGCAAGAATCGAAACCATAACAACAGGCTCGACCTTTTTTGCCCTTGGCTATCGTTACAGCCACTGCCGTGTACAGAACAAAAAAACCATCGATCTCACGTCGCATTCGGGGAAACAACCATGGTCACGATCAAACGCATTCTGGGCGCCACCGTGTGTGGCCTGACGCTGCTGGCCAGCGCCGTCCAGGCCGAGCAGCGCGAACTGCGGGTGTACAACTGGGCGGATTACATTCTGCCGTCAGTGCCCAAGGACTTCGCCGAGCAAAGCAAGATCAAAGTGACCTGGGACACCTTTGACACCAACGAATCTCTGGAAGCCAAACTGCTCACCGGCAACTCCGGTTACGACCTGGTGGTGCCGTCCAACCAGTTCATCGAAACCCAGATCAAGGCCGGCGTGTTCCAGAAACTCGACAAGTCGAAATTGCCGAACTGGCAGCACCAGGATCCGGCGTTGCTCAAGTTGCTCGACGCCAACGACCCCGGCAACCAGTACGGCGTGCCATACATGTACGGCACCGTGCTGATCGGCTTCAACCCGGCCAAGGTCAAGGCTGCCCTGGGCGACAACGCGCCGGTGGACAGTTGGGATCTGGTGTTCAAGCCCGAGAACATGGAAAAGCTCAAGGCCTGTGGCGTGGCGATGCTCGATTCGCCGTCGGAAATCCTGCCGCTGGCCCTGCATTACCTCGGCCTCGATCCGAACAGCCAGAACCCGGCGGACTATGAAAAGGCCAAGGCCTTGATGATGAAGATTCGCCCGTACGTGACCTACTTCAACTCGGCCAAGTACATGACCGACATCGCCAACGGCGACATCTGCGTGGCGATCGGTTATTCCGGCAGCTTCTACCAGTTCGGCAATCGCGCCAAAGAAGCGGGCAACGGCGTGGTGGTCGACTGGCGTCTGCCGAAGGAGGGCGCGCCGATCTGGTTCGACACCTTCGCCATTCCGAAGAGCGCGAAGAACGTCGCCGAGGCCCACGAATTCCTCAACCACTTGCTCGACCCGAAAGTGATCGCACCGATCAGCGATTTCCTTGGTTACCCGAATGCCAACAAGGACTCGATGCCGCTGGTCAACAAGGACATCACCGACAACCCCAACCTGACCCCGACCAGCGAAGCGCTGAAAACCCTGTATGTGGTGCAGCCGTTGCCGCAGAAAATGGAGCGGGTGCGCACGCGGGTGTGGACGAGTATCAAGTCCGATAAATAAGTATCGGCTGTACGAAATCACTGTGGGAGCGAGCTTGCTCGCGAAAGCGGAGTGTCAGTCGATGTAAATGTGACTGATCCGGCGCCTTCGCGAGCAAGCTCGCTTCCATAGGGTTATGAGTAGGGTCATTCAGGGCTGCGTTCAGCCTCGCGGGTCGTCACCAGGCTCAACAGCACCGACCCGAGAATCACCGTCCCGACGATTGCCAGCGACCATTCCACCGGCATGTGGAACCACGGCATCAGCACCATCTTGCCGCCGATGAACACCAGCACGATCGCCAGCCCGTATTTGAGCAGGTGAAAGCGATCAGCCATGTCCGCCAGCAGGAAGTACAGCGCGCGCAGGCCCATGATCGCGAAGATGTTCGAGGTGAAAACAATGAACGGGTCGGTGGTGACGGCGAAGATCGCTGGAATGCTGTCGACCGCGAACATCAGGTCGCTGGCCTCGATCAGCACCAGCACGAGGAACATCGGTGTTGCCCAGCGCACGCCGTTCTGCAGGATGAAAAACTTCTCGCCGTGAAAGCCACTGGTGATGCGCATATGCCCGCGCACCCAGCGCAGTAACGGATTCTTTTCCAGATCCGGTTGATGATCAGCGAACACCAGCATCTTGATCCCGGTGATGATCAGGAACACACCGAAGGCATACAGCAGCCATTCGAACTGCGACACCAGCCACACACCGGCAAAAATCATGATCGCGCGCATCACAATCGCGCCGAGCACGCCGTACAGCAGCACCCGTCGTTGCAATTCCGGCGGTACGGCGAAGTAGCTGAAGATCATCACGAAGATGAACATGTTGTCGATCGACAGCGACTGCTCGATCAGATAGCCGGTGAGAAATTCCAGGGTTTTCTGTCGGGCGATTTCACCGCCGAATTCACCGTGCAGATACCACCAGAGCAATCCGGCAAAACTCAGCGCCAACAGGCACCAGGCAACCACCCAGGCCGACGCTTCCCGCACCGACACCCGGTGCGCCTTGCGCCCGCCGAAGACAAACAAGTCCAGGGCCAGCATGGCCAGAACGAAGATGATGAAGGCACCCCACATCCAGGGTTCGCCGATATTGATGTTCGTGGCAGGCATGGCACGCTCCCCTGTCTTTTTATTTGCAGCAAGCACATCTCCTGTGGGAGCGAGCCTGCTCGCGAATGCGATGGAACAGCGAAGTTGAGGTTGCTGACCCACCGCGTTCGCGAGCAGGCTCGCTCCCACAGGGATCATCTTCTCTTCTCGATCAAAGTCTGACGGGGCCATGCTAGCGACGGATCTGGAGCAAAGAAAAATCGTTTATTTCTGACTGACAGTTCGGCAAAAACGAAGTGTCAGCGGAAAAACTCCCCCGGTGTCTCGCCAAACTGCTGACGAAACGCGGCGATAAACGCCGAGGTCGAGTCGTATCCACAAGCCAGCGCAACGTCGGTCACACGCTCGCCTTTTTCCAGCGGGGTCAGGGCGCCGAGCAAGCGCAAGCGCTGGCGCCAGGCGCGGAAGGTCAGGCCGGTGTCGCGCAAAAACAGCCGCGTCAGAGTCTTTTCGGTGACACCGAATTTTTCGCTCCAGTGGCTCAGCGTGGTCTGCTGCTCCGGGTGTTGCTCCAGGCTCTGATAGATCTGCTTCAGGCGCGGGTCTTGCGGCAGCGGCAGCATCAAGTCGATGGTCGGCGCGTCGGCCAATTGATCTAGGATCACCTCGGCCAAGCGTCCGTCAGGGCCGCTTTCGTCGTATTCCACTGGCACCTGACTGAAGGCGCGAATCAACTCCCTGAGCAAATCGCTGACGCCGAGCACATGGCAATGCTCAGCCGCCCAGCCGGTGACGCTGCTGTCGATGTACAGGCTGCGCATTTCCGTATGCGGTGCGCTGAACACCCGGTGCGGCACGCCGGCCGGAATCCACACCGCACGCTCCGGCGGCGCGACGAATCGGCCGGCGCTGGTCTGCACTTCGAGCACGCCTTGAATCGCGTAGGACAACTGCACCCACGGATGACTGTGGCGGCGGGTGAGGGCGCGATTGGGCAGCGATTCGGTGCGTCCGTACACGGGGCGCGGCAGGCTGGGCAACCCGGGAACACTGCGGCGCACGCTTTTGCTATGTCCTTTAGGCGGCATCTTGCGGCTCTTCGGCGTTAGTCGGTAATTGCCAGTCACGTTAGAGTCGTCGGCACGCACTGGCAACCCCCGGATGAATCTCATGACGCGCCCACGTTTTCTGCCCGATAACTTCACGCTGACCTTGATCGGCGTTGTGCTGCTGGCGAGCTTCCTGCCGGCCAGCGGCCAGGTCGCGGTCGGCTTCGGCTGGCTGACCAACATCGCCATCGCCCTGCTGTTTTTCCTGCACGGCGCCAAGCTGTCGCGGGAATCGATCATCGCCGGCGCCGGCCACTGGCGTCTGCATCTGCTGGTGTTCGGGCTGACCTTCGTGCTCTTCCCGATTCTCGGTCTGGCGCTGAAGCCGCTGTTGTCACCGCTGATCGGTGATCAGCTGTACATGGGCATGCTCTACCTCTGCGCGTTGCCCGCCACCGTGCAGTCGGCGATCGCGTTCACTTCGCTGGCGCGGGGCAATATTCCGGCGGCGATCTGCAGTGCAGCGGCGTCCAGCCTGTTCGGGATTTTTCTCACGCCGCTGCTGGTGACGCTTCTGCTCAACGTCCACGGCGACGGCGGCTCGACGCTCGATGCGATCGTCAAAATCAGTGTGCAATTGCTCCTGCCATTTATTGCCGGGCAGATCGCCCGCCGCTGGATCGGCGCGTGGGTAGGGCGCAACAAGAACTGGCTGAAATTCGTCGATCAGGGCTCGATTCTGCTGGTGGTCTACGGCGCATTCAGCGAGGCGGTCAACGAAGGCATCTGGCAGCAGATTCCGTTGTTCGAGTTGCTCGGTCTGGTCGTGGTCTGCTGCATCCTGCTGACGTTGGTTCTGGTGGCATCAATTCTGTTGAGCAAAGCCCTCGGCTTCAATCAGGAAGACCGCATCACCATCCTGTTCTGCGGCTCGAAAAAGAGCCTGGCGACCGGCGTGCCGATGGCGCAGGTACTGTTTGCTGGCAGCACCATCGGCGTGCTGATTCTACCGCTGATGCTGTTCCACCAGATTCAGCTGATGGTCTGCGCGGTATTGGCCCAGCGCTATGCGAAACGACCAGAGTCGGTGCCGGATCTGATGGCGCAGGTTGATCCGTAAAAGGGTTCACAGCCCCGAATACTTGACCGCCGCTGCCGCCCGCGTCGGCACATCCAGCGTGCGCAGCAACGAAGACACATGGATACGTACCGTGAACGGGGAGATATCCAGTTCACGGGCAATTTCCTTGTTGGTCTTGCCTTGCGCGATCAAACGCAGCACGTCCTGCTGACGCGGCGTCAGCGTCGTCGCGGTTTCCAGCGGCAACAAGCCGGACGGCGCCGACTTCACCAGCACCTCGCCTTCACGGATCGCCAGAATCGCCTGGCCGATTTCATCCGGCGCAATGTTCTTGCCGATAAAACCGTCAATGCCCGCCGCCATGACTTCACTGATCAGCGTCTGATCGTCAACCATCGACACCACGATCAGCGTGGTGCGCGGCAATCGTTGGCGCAAGTCGGCGAGCTGGGTGATGCAGGTCAGCCCGGGAAAACGCAGATCGAGCATCAGCGTGTCCGGCTCGTCGCCCTGTGGCAGCAGCTTGAGCACCGCGTCGAAGTCGCCGGCCTCACAGATATTCGCTTCGGGCAGCAAGCGCTGCACGGTGCGCAGCATTGCCTCGCGAAACAGTGGGTGATCGTCGGCTATGATGATCCGGCACGTCATGATGCGACCCTCCCTGGGTCAGGCGTGATTCAAGGCCTGCACCTTAGCACTGGACGCGAAGGTTGCCTGTAGGCTGCTTCCGAAACTGCAATCGCTGCACAAGGACGTTTCCCATGAAGTTCGAGAAAAACACCGAACTCGACCAAGCCAATCTGCGCATCATCATCGCCGCCATCGCGGTGGTTTACATGGTCGTACTGGTCTTTCTGCCGGGCCATCGCTTCGAGACCTACCTGCCCGTCATCACCTATATCAGCCTGTTCCTGCTGGCGTCGATCGTGTTTCGGCAAGCCATTGCGCGTTGGCCCGGGCATTATCCGGCGCGGCGGATTTTTGCCATGGTCCACGATTACACCGGCACCTGTTTTGGACTGGTGATCGGCGGCGAAGCGGCGCTGCCGTTGTATGCGGTGATGGTCTGGGTCAATCTCGGCAACGGCATGCGCTACGGCTCGCGCTATCTGGCGATTGCCACCGGCCTTGCATTGGTGGCGCTGCTGGTGGTCTATCGCTTGACGCCGTATTGGCAGGCGCAGCCGTTCATGGTGTTGATGCTGCTGATCACCAGCACGGTGATTCCGTTTTATGCGCACTTGCTGCTCGAGCGTACGCGCAAGGCGTCGGAAGAAGCGCTGGCGGCTAATCTGGAAAAGTCGCGGTTTCTGGCGCAGGCCAGTCATGACTTGCGTCAGCCGATTCATTCCATCGGTCTGTTTACCGCGTGTCTGCGGGAGTCGCGCCTGGGCGATGACGAGCGGCGGCTGGTCGATAACATCGACCGCTCACTGCTCAACGTCTCGCAATTGTTCCGCTCGATTCTCGACCTCTACACCCTCGATAACGGTCGGGTCGAAGCGAAAATGCAAACGCTCAATCTTGGTGAATGGCTTGCGGACATCGTCTGCCAACATCAGGAAGCGGCCCGTTGGGCGGGGGTCGAGCTGCGCCTGCGACCGTGCAACTACTGGGTCAGAACCGACCCGGCGCTGCTCGCGACCATGGTGCAGAACGTGCTCTCCAACTGCTTCAAATACGGCGCGCAGCGGCCGGTGCTGATTGGCGTGCGTAAACGCGGGGCAGGGTTGGCCATCGTCATCCATGACCGTGGCAACGGCATTGCCGAAGAGCATTTGCACAAGGTTTTCGAGGAGTTTTATCGCGTGCGGCAAGTGCGCGACAAAGATGTCGAGGGCGTCGGGCTGGGCCTGTCGATCATCAAGCGTCTTGGTGAACTGATCGATGTGCACGTTGCTCTGCGTTCACGGTTGGGACGCGGCACCGCTGTGACGCTTGCGGGGTTGCCGATCGTGGCCGCGCCGCAGTCACCGGTGGTTCGCAGTGAAGCGCGGCAGGTGGGTTTGTTGACCGGGCTGAAGGTGTGTCTGGTCGAGGATGACCGCAACGTGCTGCTGGCGACTTCGGCGTTGCTTGAACGCTGGGGCTGCGTGGTGCAGGGCGAGTGGTCGGCTGAAGATCTGGTCACCGACTGCGACATCATCGTCGCCGACTATGACCTGGGCACTCACGCCACTGGCATCGAATGCATTGATGAAGTGCGCAGGCAGCGCGGCTGGGCCGTGCCGGCGATGATCATCACCGGGCACGACGTCGAGAAGATTCAGGCAGCCTTGCATGACCGGCAGATTGCGATTCTGTCGAAACCTGTGCGGCCGGCCGAGTTACGCGCGACGTTGCGCGCCCTGCGTGATCGACAAGGCGCAGCGGTTGAACAGATGCTGTAAAGGCCGATGTAAACGGGCGGCTCAGGAGCTCGCCCGTTATTTCGCGGCGATTATTGTGGGCTGTTGAACTGGTCGGAATAGCTGCCGGTCATCAGCGCCGATGCCACGCGATCAGAACCGACTCCGACCCGGGAGTAGGCCACTCGGTTGACGCCGGTGCGGTCGGCCCCATCCGCTGCCAATGCTCCGGCACCGACACGATCAGCGCCATCGGCAGCCACTGCGCCGGCACCGACACGATCAGCACCATCGGCAGCCACCGCGCCGGCACCGACACGATCAGCACCATCGGCAGCCACCGCGCCGGCACCGACACGATCAGCACCATCGGCAGCCACTGCGCCCGCACCGACACGATCGGCGCCGTCAGCAGCGACTGCGCCCGCGCCGACACGATCAGCGCCATCGGCAGCCACCGCGCCTGCGCCCACGCGATCAGCGCCATCGGCAGCCACTGCGCCCGCGCCGACACGATCAGCACCATCGGCAGCCACCGCGCCGGCGCCGACACGATCAGCGCCATCGGCAGCCACAGCGCCTGCGCCAACATGATCAGCCCCATCCGAAGCCAACGCCTGCGGTTGCGCCGCCAAGACATTCGGCACCACAAGGCTGGCCGCTACCGCAAGAAGCACGCCTGACAACAACTTGTATTTCATGGTTTTCTCCACGACCCAGCAGCCAGAAAGCGATGAGATGTCGTCCGTTGCGTATGCCCGGCGCAGTGACTCATTGGCTTGGGTTTTACCTGGTTGGCGAAAGGCACGGGCACACCGAGCGGCGTGCGGGTGTCGAGATAATTTTGATCGAGCCGATTGAGTATAGGATCGGCCTCGGGAACTGCCACGGCGGGGAGATCGACGGACAAAAAAAGACGAAGCCCGCATTGCGCGGGCTTCTTGGTGTGGAGCTGTTTACATTCTTGCCAGTGTCTGAGCCAGATCGGCGCGCAAGTCTTCAACGTCCTCAACCCCAACTGACAACCGCACTGATCAGAGCCTTCAGCCACGACGTAGTTGAGCAATTCGCCAATCAACAGGCGTTCGACTCACTGGCTCGGCTCAAGCTAATTGGTGAGTGCAGGCCGAAGGCCGGAAACGTTTGGGATTGAAGCCCGAAAGGGTGAAACGGGCCGGCTCTTTGGCCTGGCTCAACGCGCACCGCGAAAGTCCGGTCCGCAGGGAACGTCCGATGGCAGGATCGGCAGTAAGCCATCTCTGATCGCATGCGACCATTGCAACGATGGCCTCAGCGACTTGAAGCAAGAAGCTTGACACTTGTTTCCGGTCCCGCTGGCCGCTGAGATTAAACGCCTTCAATCGGGTGAGTGACGTTCCATTTTTCGGCAAAAGCTTTGCCTTGCTCGATTTGTTCGGGTGTCATTTTTTTAGAATATTCTTCTAATCTTTCCCGATCATACTCTTTATCAGACTCATCATTTTCTAAGCCTGCTAAAAAGAACATAAGGCCATAAGCCTTCACCATATCAAATGGAAAGCCGTAGTAATTTGGATTACTTGCATACTCTCGAGCAAGCAAACCGATGCCACTGCCGTCACCCGCCTTCGCAGACTCCTCTAGCCAATACCGGGAAACTGATAGGTCTCCGTTATCTTCATAGATGGAGGCTGCATAGGCAATCATTGCTTTTGGATAGCCATTTTCAGCCGCTCGCTTATACCATTTGTTGGTTTCCTTGCGGCGCTGCCCAAACCACCAAAAAAATCCATCACCAGCTGAATAACTCTCGGCAAGCTGATATTGTGCGAATGGGTACCCTCCCTCTGCTGATTTAATCAGCATTTTAAAGTCAGAATTGCCCACGTATAACAAATAGGCAGCTTCCATGTCACCGGAAGCAATTTTTTCTCGCGCAATCTTCTCAAATTCTGATTTCCACTCGCGCTGAGTTTTATCTCCCTTAGGGCAGTTATCAACGATGGTGCATAATTTATCTCCATCATCAAGAGCCAGACGAAGTAGGGAGTTAAAATTTCCTTGATTAGCAGAATGTACTAGCCATTCGCGCGTATCTTCCACCCTATGTTTTTTAGCATAACGAAGCTCATCCTGTAGATGAAACCACTCTCCTACAACATCCGACTTGGCTACCCAATCATTTAGTTCGCCTAGTTGTTGCAAATCATTTGAGGCAAATTTCTCCATTAAAGTTTTTTTGTACTCTTGATCCCATTCACCTCGGCTTTTTTCC
>NZ_WBRZ01000142.1:0-14794 GCF_008923895.1 Pseudomonas sp. GXM4 | reverse complement strand
CCTACTTTGGAATGCGTTCCCCTGTAGGAGCTGCCGAAGGCTGCGATCTTTTGATCTTGATGTTGCAATAAACCCAAGGGCGGTTAAGGTTCGTGCAGGTTTATCGCCCCCACGAGTGTTCAATGTTCAACCGCTCCCTCTATACAACCTTCGCCAGTCTGCTGTTGACCGCCGCTGCGCTGCCGGCCCAGGCCAATTGGTACCTGGACGGCGAGTCGTCGCGGCTGTCGTTCGTCAGCACCAAAAATGCCAGCGTATCGGAAGTGCAGCGCTTTCTGGTGCTGCACGGCAAGGTCGACCCCAACGGTCGCGCCGAGGTTGAAGTCGAGCTCGAATCGATCAACAGCGGCATTCCCCTGCGCGATGAGCGCATGCGCAAGGAGCTGTTCCAGATCGAGCAGTTTCCCGCAGCCACCATCACCACCCAAATCGACCTGCGCCCGATCAACGATCTGGCCCCCGGCGCGCAGCTGGAGTTGCGCCTGCCGCTGACCGTCAGCCTGCACGGCAAGCAGCACGAATACCCGGCCGAGTTGCTCGCCACTCGTCTCGATGACCGGCGTTTTCAGGTGGTCACGCTGGAGCCGCTGGTGATCAACGCCGAGGATTTCGATCTGGCGCCGGGCCTGGAAAACCTGCGCAAACTCGCCGATCTGTCGGCGATCAGTCTGTCGGTGCCGGTGGGTGCGGTGCTGATTTTCACGGCGCGCTGACATGCGCGGTGCGGTGTTCCCCTGGCGTGACGGCAACCGTTTCGAACTGTTGATCGACGGCCCGCAGTTCTTTCCCCGGATGCTCGAGCACATCGCTGGAGCTACAGAACAGATCGAACTGGAGCTCTATCTGGTCGAGGCCGGCGCCTGCGCCGAAGCCATCGTCCAGGCGCTGGTCGCGGCGGCCGAGCGCGGCGTGCGCGTGCGTTGCCTGTTCGATGATTACGGCAGCCTCGCGTTCACGCTGCACCTGCGCCAGCGCCTGACTCAGGCCGGGGTCGAGCTGCGTTTCTACAATCGCCTGAGCTGGCGGCGCTGGGTCGGCAACTTCTATCGTGACCACCGCAAATTGCTGCTGGTCGACCAATGCCTGGCCGTGGTCGGCGGCACCGGCGTGACCGATGAATTCTGGACGCCGGGCCATGATGTCAGCGAGTGGCACGAGGTGATGGTCGAGATCAGCGGCCCGTTGGTGATCGATTGGCAATTGCTCTTCGATCGGCAGTGGATCGCCAACCGTTACCGCCGCGCCTGGCGCCCGGCCGCGCATTTTGGTCTGCCACGTTTGCCGCGCGTGCCGGACAAGGGCGAGGGCATGGGCCGTGTGGCGTATGCCGACGCCCGCCAGCACCGCGATATTCTGCAATCGCTGTTTCGCGCGCTGAACAGCGGGCACAAACGCATCTGGATGGCCACCCCGTACTTTCTGCCTACCTGGAAAATCCGTCGCTCCCTGCGCAAGGCTGCCGCGCGCGGCGTCGATGTGCGCTTGCTGCTGACCGGGCCGCGCACCGATCACCCGTCCGTGCGCTACGCCGGGCATCGCTACTACCCGCGCCTGCTCAAGGCCGGGGTGCAAATCTTCGAATACCAGCCGTGCTTCCTGCACCTGAAAATGGTTCTGGTCGACGAATGGGTAAGCATCGGTTCGTGCAACTTCGATCACTGGAATCTGCGTTTCAATCTGGAGGCGAATCTGGAAGCACTGGACCCGGCGTTGACGGCAGCGGTGGAGGCGAGCTTTGTGAAGGACTTCGGCTTGAGTCAGCTGGTGAGTCTGGAGGAATGGCAGCGCCGACCGTTGTGGCGGCGGGTCAAGCAGCGGGTGTGGGGCTGGGTGGATCGGTTGGTGGTGAATATTCTCGATCGACGCGGATAGCGGGGACATCCAAAACCACTGTGGGAGCTGGCTTGCCAGCGATGAGGCCATCACATTCAACATATCAGTTGACTGTCAGGCCGCCATCGCTGGCAAGCCAGCTCCCACAGGTTTATGTGTACCTGAAAAAATTACAGCAGTTCAAAGCTCTGCTGCGTCACCGCCTGCGAATCCAGGCCGATCTGCACGTTGAACTTGCCAGGCTCGGCTGCGTATTTGAGCTGAGCGTTGTAGAACTTCAGGTCTTCCTCGGTGATGGTGAAGTGCACGACTTTCTGTTCGCCGGCCTTGAGCATGATCTTCTGGAAGTTCTTCAGTTCTTTCACCGGGCGGATCATCGAACCGGTGACGTCCTGGATGTACAACTGCACCACGGTTTCGCCGTCACGCTTGCCGGTGTTCTTGACCATGACGCTGGCGTCGAGCTTGCCGCTGGCGTTGAGGGTGGTCGATGACAGCGCCATATCGCTCAGGGCGAAGGTGGTGTAGCTCAGGCCATAACCGAACGGAAACAGCGGGCCGGTGGTGTCATCGAAATACTGCGAGGTGTAGTTGCCCGGTTTGCCCGGCGTGAACGGCCGGCCGATGCTCAGGTGGTTGTAGTAGGTCGGGATCTGGCCCACGGAACGCGGGAAGGTCACCGGCAGTTTGCCCGACGGGTTGTAGTCGCCGAACAGCACGTCGGCGATGGCGTTGCCGCCCTCGGTGCCGCTGAACCAGGTTTCCAGGATCGCATCGGCCGACTGGTTCTCTTCGAGAATCGTCAGCGGACGGCCGTTCATCAACACCAGCACCAGCGGTTTGCCAGTGGCTTTCAGCGCGCGGATCAATTCGCGCTGGGTTTCCGGGATGTTCAGGTCGGTGCGGCTTGAGGATTCGTGGGACATGCCACGGGACTCGCCGACAGCGGCGACGATCACGTCAGCATCCTTCGCCGCTTTCACCGCTTCGTCGATCAGCACGTTCGCCGGGCGCGGGTCATCGACCACTTCCGGGGCATCGAAGTTGAGGAAGTTCAGGTAGTCGAGGACCTTCTTGTCGCCCGTGATGTTGGCGCCACGGGCGTAGATCAGGTTGGCTTTGTCGCCGATCACCGAACTCATGCCATCGAACAGGGTGACCGATTGCGCCGGGCGCCCGGCGGCGGCCCAGCTGCCCATCATGTCGATCGGCGCTTTTGCCAATGGACCGACCAGCGCGATTTTCGCGTCTTTCTTCAGCGGCAGGGTTTCGTTCTGGTTCTTCAGCAGCACCAGACTGCGACGCGCGACTTCGCGGGCCTCGGCGCGGTGCAGGCGGCTCTCGGCGTAGGTGTCGGCCGGATCATCCTCGGCCTTGCCGATGCGCAGGTACGGGTCCTTGAACAGGCCCATGTCGTACTTGGCCGCGAGCACTTCGCGCACAGCGTTGTCGATGTCTTTCTGTTCGATCTCGCCGGACTTGAGCAGCCCCGGCAGCTCTTTGCCGTAAAGGGTGTCGTTCATGCTCATGTCGATGCCGGCCTTGATCGCCAGCTTCGCCGCTTCGCGACCGTCGCGAGCGACGCCGTGCTTGATCAGCTCGAAGATCGCGCCATGATCGCTGACCGCCAAGCCTTTGAAGCCCCAGTCCTTGCGCAGCAGGTCGTTCATCAGCCAGGTGTTGGCCGTGGCCGGAATGCCGTTGATCGAGTTCAACGCCACCATCACACCGCCAGCGCCGGCATCGATCGCGGCGCGGTAGGGCGGCAGGTAATCCTGGTACATCTTCACCGGGCTCATGTCGACGGTGTTGTAGTCGCGACCGCCCTCGACCGCGCCGTACAGGGCGAAATGCTTGACGCTGGCCATGATGCTGTCGGCGGCGCTCGGGGTCTCGCCCTGATAAGCCTTGACCATGACTTTGGCGATGCGCGAGGTCAGGTAGGTGTCTTCGCCGAAACCTTCGGAACTGCGGCCCCAGCGTGGATCGCGGGAGATATCCACCATCGGCGCGAAGGTGATGTCGAGGCTGTCGGCGGCGGCTTCTTTAGCCGCAACGCGACCGGACTGGCCGATGGCGTCCATGTCCCAGCTCGACGCAAGGGCCAGCGGAATCGGGAAAATCGTACGGTGACCGTGGATCACGTCGTACGCGAAAAACATCGGAATCTTCAGGCGACTGCGCATGGCCGCGTCCTGCATCGGACGGTTTTCCGCGCGGGTGATCGAGTTGAACGTGCCGCCGATGTTGCCGCCAGCGATTTCCTTGCGGATCAGCTCGCGGGGCATTTCCGGACCGATGCTGATCAGGCGCAACTGGCCGATCTTCTCGTCGAGGGTCATTTGTTTCATCAGGTTGCTGATGAAAGCGTCCTTGTTTTCCAAAGGTACCGGGGTCGTGGCGGCCAGTACCTGATGACTGGCCAGGCTGACGAACAGACCCAGCAAACACAGCTTCTTCATGAATTTTTTCTCTAGAGCCCAAACGGTGATGCAACACCGGCCAGCCAAAATGTAGGGAGCGACTATTGTTGTTCGGGTGCCGGCGCAAAATCCTGAGCCGGAAAACCGCAGCCGACAGCGGCAACGTGAACGCGAAGGGCACTTTTTAGCCGATTAACCCGTCGCATGCCAGTGGCGGCGCCGATTATGCCCCAACCGCTGGCCGGGAATGCCCAGCGCTCGGTTTTTAAATCAAATGTGTCATGGAGCATCACTGCAATGAATATCAGCTCAACCTCCCGTTCACGGTTACAGATCGCCACGTTGCTGGTGTTCGCCACGCTGTTGACCGCGTGCGGCATCAACAATATCCCGACCCTCGACGAACAGGTCAAAGCCGCCTGGGGCCAGGTGCAGAACCAGTACCAGCGCCGCGCCGACCTGATCCCCAATCTGGTGGAAACCGTGAAGGGCTACGCGGCCCACGAACAGGAAACCCTGACCGCCGTGATTGAAGCGCGAGCCAAGGCCACCTCGATTCAGGTCGATGCCAGCACCCTCGACAATCCCGAGAAGCTCAAGCAGTTCCAGCAAGCGCAGGATCAATTGACCGGCGCATTGAGCCGCTTGATGGTGGTCTCCGAGCGCTATCCGGATCTGAAGGCCAACCAGAACTTCCTCGCCCTGCAATCGCAACTCGAAGGCACGGAAAACCGCATTGCCGTGGCGCGTCGCGATTTCATTCTGGCGGTGCAGAAGTACAACACCGAGATCCGCACTTTCCCCGGTCGCCTGTGGCACAGCGTGATGTACAGCGATCTGCCGATGCGCGAAACCTTCGAAGCCACCACGCCCGGCGCGGAGAAGGCCCCGGAAGTGAAATTCTGATTCGAGGTCGTCCATGCGTGTGTTGAAACTAAGCCTGGTGCTGATGCTCTGGCTGTTCGCCGTCAGCGCCCGGGCCGAACTGACGTTTCCGCCGCTGAGCGGGCGCGTGGTCGATCAGGCGCAGATGCTCGATCCATCGATTCGCGCGCAACTGAGCCAGCAATTGCAGGCGCACGAGCAGGCCACCGGCGAGCAATTGGTGGTGGTCACGCTGCCGGATCTGCAGGGCACCACCATCGAGGATTTCGGCGTCCAATTGGGTCGGCACTGGGGCATCGGCCAGAAGGACAAGAACAACGGCGCCTTGCTGATCGTCGCCCGTGACGAGCGCAAACTGCGCATCGAAGTCGGCTATGGCCTGGAGGATCGCCTGACCGATGCGCAGTCGTCGGTGATCATTCATCAGGTCATCACGCCGGCGTTCAAGGCCGGCAATTTCAGCAAAGGTATCAGCGACGGCGTTGCGGCGATGCTGGTGGTGCTCGGGGGCAATCCGCTGGACGAACCGTCGACCGTGTACGAATCCAGCGGCGACCCGGCGGATGATTTCATCTCGCGGCACCCGGCGCTGTTCATGTTTCTGGTGATGTTGTTCATCGTGACGGTGTTTGTCTGCCAGATGCTCGGTATCCTGCCTGCCGGCCGGGGCGGCTCCGGAGGAGGGGGCGGCTTTGGCGGAGGCGGCGGATTCGGCGGCGGTGGCGGCTTCAGCGGTGGCGGGGGCAGTTTCGGCGGCGGCGGTTCGTCCGGCGGCTGGTGAGATCAAAAGAATAATGAGCAGGCAATTTTCGACATGGCATTACTGACTGAACACGAACAACGCAAAGTCGCCGAGGCCATCGCCCGGGTCGAGCGCGACACCGACGCCGAACTGGTCACGGTGCTCGCTGCCCGCGCCGACGATTACGCGTACATCCCGCTGCTCTGGGCCAGCCTGCTGGCGCTGGTGTTGCCGGGCATCGTCCACTACCTCACGGGCTGGCTGACCCTGCGCAGTCTGCTGCTGGTGCAATGGGGTATGTTCATCGTCCTCTGCCTGCTGTTTCGTCTGCCAAAAATCACCACGCATCTGGTGCCGCGCCGCGTGCGCCACTGGCGCGCTTCCAACCTGGCGCGGCGGCAGTTTCTCGAACAGAACCTGCACCACACCGTGGGCAGCACCGGCGTGCTGATTTTTGTCTGCGAGGCTGAGCGCTATGTGGAAATTCTGGTGGACGAGGGGATTTCCAAACGGCTGGACAACAGCAACTGGGACGCGATTGTTGCGGCGTTTACCGAACAGGTCCGCCAGGGCCGCACGCTGGAAGGGTTTGTCACTTGCGTGGAGGCGTGTGGCGAGTTGTTGAAGGTGCATGTGCCGGTGACGCAGGTGAGGAACGAGTTGCCGAATCGGTTGGTGGTGTTGGGCTGAAGCAGTCGCGCATATTTGGCCTCTGTGGCGAGGGGATTTATCCCCGATCGGCTGCGTAGCAGTCGCAACACCTGCGCGCGTGGTTTGACGGGCCGAACACAGAGGGCCGCTTCGCGCCCCATCGGGGATAAATCCCCTCGCCACAAAGGTCGGTGTCGTGGATTTTGCCGTTGGGTAAATAAGAGGGTGTCCCCAACCCCCATCCCCCCTAAAATACCCGCCATTCCCGATTCCGCCCGTCCGAGGCCGCTTGTCCATGTCCGTTTCCGCTTCTTCCGCGCCGTCCGCCAAACCGGCCGCCGATCACCACGCCCAGTTCATCGAGCTGCTGCAAACCAGCCTCGACGACAGCGGTTTTATCAAATTGGTGTTGGCCAAATACGTCGGTGAAGAGGCGGATCTGCAACGGGTCATCATCAAACCGGTGACGGTCAAGGCGCAGGCGTGTCTTTCCTTCGTTTATCGCTACAAGACCCGCGACATCACCAAGAATCTGCCGCTGAGCGAAGGCGTGGCGCTGATCGCCGGGCTGCTGCCGGCCTCGTTCAAAAATGCGCATTTACTGGCGCTGACCGACGAAGCGCAGCTGGAATACAGCAAAAAGGGCAAGAGTTCGCTGTTCAAGAGCAAGCCTCAGCAATTGCGTGAAGCACCGTCCGCCGAGCACAACCGCGAGAAAAACCGCTTTCTTGAGTTGAGCCGCCCGTTCCTCAAGGACCTCGGCGTGACCAATGCGCAGCACGAGCTGATCCCGGCGATGTCGCGCAAGTGGAAGCAGATCAACAAGTTCATCGAAGTGTTCAGCCATGCCCTGACCTCGTCGCCGCTGGCGCTGGACCAACCGGTGCGGGTCGCCGATTTCGGTTCGGGCAAGGGCTATCTGACGTTCGCCATTCACGACTACCTGCGCAATACGCTGAAGGCCGAGGGCGAAGTCACCGGCGTCGAGCTGCGCGAGGAAATGGTCAACCTGTGCAACGCCGCTGCGGCGAAGCTTGAACATCCGGGGCTGGTGTTCAAGTGCGGTGACGTGCGCACGGTGGCGCCAAGTGAGCTGGACGTGATGATCGCCCTGCATGCCTGCGACATTGCCACCGATTACGCGATCCACACCGGCATCCGCTCGGGCGCGTCGATCATCATGTGCTCGCCGTGCTGCCACAAACAGATCCGCCTGCAGATCCAGAGCCCGGCGCTGCTCAAACCGATGCTGCAATACGGCTTGCACCTCGGCCAACAGGCGGAAATGGTCACCGACAGCTTGCGCGCGTTGTTCCTCGAAGCCTGTGGTTACGAGACCAAGGTGTTCGAGTTCATCTCGCTGGAACACACCAACAAGAACAAGATGATTCTCGCGGTGAAACGCGCCGAGCCGGTCGATCCGACGCAGTTGTTGGCGAAGATCGCAGAGCTCAAGGCGTTCTACCACATCAGCGACCATTGCCTGGAAACACTGCTGCGCGCTGACGGCTATATGCCTTAACAGGCAGCTGCAAGCTTCAAGCGGCAAGCTGCAAGTTGAAGCATGACGCTGGTGTGCCTGATTTGGGTGATCCTGCTTTTTCTTGCAGCTTGCAGCTTGCAGCTTGCAGCTCAATTTGGGTCTACCTTGAATACTCCCCAGACCTTTCCCCGAGGAGTTTTCCCATGGCCGCGAAAAAGATCCTGATGCTGGTCGGCGATTACGTCGAAGACTACGAAGTGATGGTGCCGTTCCAGGCCCTGCAGATGGTCGGCCACACGGTGCACGCCGTGTGCCCGGACAAGTCCGCCGGCAGCACCGTGCGCACGGCGATTCATGATTTTGAAGGTGATCAGACCTACAGCGAAAAACCCGGTCATCTGTTCGCTCTCAATTTCGACTTCGCCAAGGCCCGCGAAGCCGATTACGACGCGCTGCTGATTCCCGGCGGTCGCGCTCCGGAATACCTGCGGCTGAACGAAAAAGTCCTCGAACTGGTGCGCGCGTTCGACAAGGCCGGCAAGCCCATCGCAGCGGTCTGCCATGGCGCGCAACTGCTCGCGGCGGCGGGTGTGCTCGAGGGGCGTGAGTGCAGCGCGTATCCGGCCTGCGCCCCGGAAGTACGTCTGGCGGGCGGCACCTACATCGACATTCCGGTGACCGATGGCCATGTTCAGGGGAATTTCGCCACCGCTCCGGCGTGGCCGGCGCATCCTAAATGGCTGGCCGGTTTCCTCGGTCTGCTCGGTACGAAAATCACCTTGTAGTCGAGGCAGGCGACAGATCGCAGACGCTGGTCTTTACTCTGAAGCGCGAAATCTCTCAATCGCCCCCAGGAGAAACAGACATGTCCGGATGGTACGAAGTGAGCAAAAGCAGCAACGGCCAATTCAGGTTCGTGTTGAAAGCAGCGAACGCCGAAACGATTCTGACCAGCGAGCTCTACAGCACCCGCGCCGGTGCCGACGGCGGCATCGCCTCGGTGCAGGCCAACAGCCCGACCAAAGTCATCAAGGACAAGACCCTGCCTGTACTCTGAGGCCAATACATTCCACAGGTGGAATGCATTCAAATGTGGGAGCTGGCTTGCCAGCGATGGCGACGGCATCTGCAACATTAATGTCGACTGATTCACCGCTATCGCTGGCAAGCCAGCTCCCACAGGGATTTGGGATTGAAAGAAGATTGTTGGTTCGCCATAAAACTCTGTGGGAGCCTGCTCGCGAAGGCGTCAGCCCGGCCAATATCAAACCTCAACCGGTACCGACAACTGCGGATCACCCAACGCATGGCTCTTGGCATCAAAGAACCGCAACTCAACCCCGGTACCTTCAAACACCTTGGCGTAGTGACGCTTCTGATGCTGGATGAACGCGGCACTGCGCGGGTAGATCGAGATCGCCACGCACTTCGGTCTGGCCAGGCGCAGCGCCCGCACCAGATGCGCATCCTGCTCGCCCAGGGCATGGCCGAAGATGCACAGGCTGTCGCCATGGGCCAGTAATTGCTCGTAGCAGAACGACAGATAATCCGAACTGCGGATGGTCTTGAGCTTGTCGGCGCTCGGCCCTTCGGTGACGAACAGAGGCACGTCGTCCAGGGTCTTGATCGTATTGTTGATGGCGAAACTGCCGAGCAGCGTGCCTTCGGTCGAGGTCAGTTTGCGCGCGGTGCCGTCCTGATTGCGCACCAGATGCAGACCACCGTGCAGGTAGAGCAGACGCGGTTTGTCGGTGGCGCTCTGGCTCAGATCGAAGCTCGCGTCCGCGCCGTTGAACAGGTCGTCGATGGCCTCGCCCGGGTGTTGCAGCGCCCAGTAATTGAGCAGGTCGTAGTTGGTGGTGAACACCGTGCGATAGCGCGCCAGTTCTGCATTGAGCACCGACAGTGTCGAAGGCTGCACCAGCCGCCACGGGATGTGCACCGCGTGCACGGTGTTGATCAGCGCTTCCTTGATTGCGTAATAGCGATTGCGCGGCGCCGCCGAGCTGACCGCCAGGGCCTTGTTGACCCGGCTGGTGGTTTTCAGGGCGCCCAGCACTTGTTCGAAACTGCGGGTTTGCAGCGCGTCGAACACCGCCAGTTCCGATGGGCTCAGCGGTTTCTCTTCGACCGTACGGGCGTTTTCGAACAGCGAGTCGTAGCCGAAGTCATCCCATACCGCACGGCTGGCGCCATTGCCCACCAGCAAACCCTGGAAATCGTTCGCGGCGCGCATGGCGTTCCAGTCTTCGAGGGTGGCGTCGACATTGAGAAAATCGGTCATTGCGTGGGCGGTCTCAAAACAAAGGGCAGATGGACGGCGACTTTATCACGAGCGGACATTGAGCCAGATCAACATTGCTCGTGACCGATCGGTCGATCCTGTGTGCACCCGCCGAATCGAGGCAGTCGATCCGGCTTCAGTCAGGAGACACACGATGAGCAGCACCTTCTTCATTCCGGCGGTCAACATCATGGGCAGCGGCTGCCTCGACGAAGCCATGGTCGCGATTCGCAATTATGGTTTTCGCAAGGCGCTGATTGTCACCGACGCCGGGCTGGCCAAGGCTGGCGTGGCCGCAATGATCGCCGAGAAACTGGCGATGCAGGACATCGATTCGGTGATCTTCGATGGCGCCAGACCGAACCCGACCACGGCCAATGTCGAATCCGGCCTGGGACTGCTGAAGGAAAGCAAATGCGATTTCGTCGTGTCGCTGGGTGGCGGCTCGCCGCACGATTGCGCCAAGGGCATCGCCCTGTGCGCAACCAATGGCGGGCAGATTGGCGATTACGAGGGCGTCGACCGCTCGAGCAAGCCGCAATTGCCGCTGATCGCCATCAATACCACCGCCGGCACTGCCAGCGAAATGACCCGCTTCTGCATCATCACCGACGAATCGCGCCACGTGAAAATGGCCATCGTCGACCGCAACGTCACGCCGCTGCTGTCAGTCAACGATCCGGAACTGATGGTCGCCATGCCCAAAGGCCTGACCGCCGCCACCGGCATGGACGCGCTGACCCACGCCATCGAAGCCTACGTCTCGACCGCCGCCAACCCGATCACCGACGCCTGCGCTTTGAAGGCCATGAGCCTGATCAGCAGCAATCTGCGTCTGGCCGTGCGCGACGGCAGCGACCTCGCGGCGCGGGAGAACATGGCTTACGCGCAGTTCCTCGCCGGCATGGCGTTCAATAACGCCTCACTTGGATTTGTCCACGCCATGGCGCATCAACTCGGCGGCTACTACGACTTGCCCCACGGCGTCTGTAACGCCGTGCTGCTGCCGCATGTGCAGAGCTTCAATGCGCTGGTCTGCGCTGACCGACTCAGGGACGTCGCCCACGCCATGGGCGCGGATATTCGTGGTTTCAGCGCAGAGGAGGGCGCGCAGGCGGCGATCAATGCCATTCGCAACCTTGCCAAAGACGTCGAGATTCCCGGCGGACTGCGTGAGCTGGGCGCGAAACTCAGCGACATCCCGGTGCTCGCCACCAATGCTTTGAAGGATGCGTGCGGACTGACCAATCCACGGGCGGCGGATCAGCGCCAGATCGAAGAGATTTTCCGCAATGCGTTTTGAATGAAGGCGCGCAGGCGAGCGAAGTCGAACAGTCCTTCGCTTGCTTCTGCGACCACGGTAAATGTTCGCACACGGCCCCAGTCTGAAACCTGGCCGGCGATGTTGTGAACGGCGGATATACGGTACTGCCCGACTGCCAATGAGTGTGCAGCCGGTGTTTGCCATTTCCGGTCGCTTTCGACCGCTGCTCTGGCAATCTCCAGGCCAGTGTCCAGATCGAAAATACTGACGAAACCCTCGGCCCGTGTGACATCTCCCGACAACAACAGAGGCGCATTTACCTCCGCTCCCTCAAGCGGTACGAAGACGCCCGGGACGTCGATTTCGGGCCGTAGTCGCACCTCATATCCGCGCTCGTCACTCCATTCAGACGTGATGCCTGCATACGTCTGGTGGGCGTGAATCTTCTGCTGGCCTGGAGCCTGGGCGCCGCTGATGCTGAACGCCCATCGTCCCTTTGCGCTGACCAGCCCTGCACCGAGCGAATGGGTGTTTTCAATGTTCCAGACCTGTACAAGCGCATCGGGTATGCCGCTGCCGAGCAACAATGTCGCAGGTCCCGTCGTGCTGGCCTCCTCGGGGTAGGTGATGGTCGGGGCCGGGGCAGGTTGTGACATTTGCTCGTCGCGAGTGCTCATCATGCTTCTCGTCCATGGCTGATTTGAACGCTGAGGTTGGCATGACGTGCCTGAATTCGAACCTGTAAGAACTACCAGTCCTCCAGTCTTTTTTGCACGGTGATCAATTTCGTTTTCTTCTAAAAAACTGTCATTTGTGTCAGTTGTCCGGCGTGGCTTCTTCGGGTCGAATGCTCCCAGCGAGGGGATCAATGTCGATCCCGCAGGAGAATACGAACATGCCGGAATCCACCGCGCCATTGCCCCCAACCGCGCAGTCAGCCGGGGAGCTGGATGCTCAGTTTGGTCTGCGAACGCTGAAATTCCCCGGAGCGGCCAAGACCATTGCCGAAGGCGTGTCGATCACGCCTTCGGGGCAGATCATGGTCAGCGCTACCGTCGAACAATCGGGCCATTCGTACTATGGCCTTGCGCGCCTGGATGCCGATGGCAATCCGGACCCGGATTTCGGCACCGGCGGATATCTCAGCGGCCGGTTCGGCACAGGCTCGCTCACCCAAGGCGGGCCATTGATCGTTGATGCGCTCGGACGGATCTGGATGTGCGGTGTGATTGGCGTCGTCAAAGACCAGGCTCTTGAATACCAGCAAGTTATCGCGCGGTTTCTGCCCGACGGTTCGCCGGATATCGAGTTCGGCGGCGACAGGAATGGCTACCGGATTGTGCCCATGCGGATTCCGGCACTCTCTGGGGCCACCCATGGGCAACTGCTGCTGGCCAAATCCAATCCGCAGCTTGCGCAGCCGGACAGGCTGCTGTTTGTGACCACGCAAAAGGGCAGTGGCCTGTTGACGCGATTCCATCTCGATGGCTCGGACGATTTATCGTTCGCCAGCAACGGTTGGCTGCCCCTGTCGCTGCCAGGCGTGGCCATTTCGCTGTCCGGGATCATCCAGCTCGACGATGGGAAGATCCTGCTGCATGGCAAAACGGAAGTAACCAATCAGGGATTGGTCATGGCGTTCGACCACAACGGCAAAGTTGCACAAGCGTTCGGCGATCAGGGCATGTTGCTGTTGAACATTAAACGGGATGGCAAGACGCTCGAAAGCCACGTGACCAACATCGCTGTGCAAACGGCGCAGCGCCTGCTTTTGCTCGGTGCGGCGGTCGAGTCAACGCAAGACACGAAACTGCAACATGGATTCATCAGTGGTATTACCTACGCTGGCCAAATGGATAACGCGTTCAACAACCCTGTCCTCAGCCCGACGGCGCATGAACTCGACCTGAGAGGTTGGCAAGCAGGGTTTGCGCTGGATGACATCGCTGGTAAACGTATTGTGGCGGTCGGGCAGACCTCGGGCAGCGCACGAGGCTTGTTGACGGCAGGCTTTCTGGTCGATGGCGCAGTGAATGATTCGTTTGATGTCGAGGGCGCGAAGAACATTTCATGGCCAGCCATCGATGCCTGCCTGCAAGGCTCTTCGATCCTGGTGTTGGGTCGCAGGGACGACAGCGCGCAGCTGGTTCGCTTGCTGACCGCGCCTGTCACAAAACAGCGCGCCAGCATGGGCAACTGAGCAGTCAGCGGTAAAACCGGGCTATCCTGCCGGCTCGGATGAACCCTGCCTTCGAGCCCACCATGCTGCAAAAAAGCCTGATCCGCCGTCTCGATCTGATCACTCTGCAACTGTTCGTCGCCGTCCACGAGGAAGGCACGTTGACCCGTGCGGCTGCGCGCGAGGCCATCGCGGTGTCGGCGGCGAGCAAGCGCCTGATGGAGTTGGAGGAGGCGCTGGGCATCGCTTTGTTCGTGCGTCAGGCCAAAGGCATGATCCTCACGCCGGCCGGTGAAACCCTGCTGCACCACGCCCGGCAGATGCTCTTCAACGTGGAAAAAATGGGTTTGGAACTGGGGGAGCACAGCCACGGTGTGCGCGGTTACGTGCGCATGCTGGCCAATCTTTCGGCGATCATTCAGTTCCTGCCCGAAGACTTGCGCGACTTCTCCGCGCGGCATCCGCAGGTCAAGACCGACCTTGAAGAACGCCCCAGCGCCGGGGTGATTCAGGGCGTGCTCGATGGCGTCGCCGACCTTGGCATCTGCTCCGACGACAGCGACACCAAAGGCCTGCACAGCGTGTTGTACCGCCAGGACAAACTGGTGGTGGTGATGCTCCCGGAGCATCCTTTGGCTACGCAAGAATCGGTGGCCTTCGGCGAAACCCTCGACAGCGACTACGTCGGCTTGCACGCAGCCAGTTCGATCAACATGCGTACCCATGCGGCCGCGCGGCAGGCCGGCAAAGTCCTGCGCATCCGCATCCATGTGCCGGGATTCGATGCGGTCTGCCGGATGGTCCAGGCGAACATGGGCATCGGCATTCTGCCGCAGCGAGCCTATGAGTTGTTTGGTCAGGCACTGGGCTTGCGTGCGGTGCCGCTGACCGACGACTGGGCTGATCGCGCGCTGATTGTGGTGGTGCGCGATGAGGCGGGATTGTCGCCGGTGAGCCGGATGTTGTTTGAGCATTTGCGCGGGCAGGGCGCCTGAATCTCTATTGAATGGGTCGGCCTCTTCGCGGGCAAGCCCGCTCCCACAGTTTCCA
>NZ_WBRZ01000141.1:0-14800 GCF_008923895.1 Pseudomonas sp. GXM4 | reverse complement strand
CAAATGTAGGAGCTGCCGAAGGCTGCGATCTTTTGATTCTCAGGCAACAAAAAGCCCACCAATCGGTGGGCTCCTTGTATTCAGCCGATGATGATCAGAACAGCTTCATCTTCGGCGCTTCTTCTTTCAGCGCTTCGTTCTGCGCGGTCTGCGCATTCCAGCCACCGCCCAGTGCCTTGTACAGGTTGACCGCACTGGTCAGCTGCGCGAGGCGGTCGGTGATCAGCGCTTGTTGCGCGCTGAACAACTGACGCTGGGCATCGAGGAAGGTCAGGTTGCTGTCGACGCCGATGCGGTAGCGACGTTCGGCCAGGCGGTAGTAATCCTGGTTGGCCTGAACGAAGTCACGCTGCGCTTGCAACTGCTCGGTGTAGGTCTGGCGGGCGGCGAGGCCGTCGGCGACTTCCTGGAAGGCCGTTTGAATCGACTTTTCGTAGTTCGCCACGCCAATGTCCTTCTGGATCTTGGCGTAGTCGAGGCTGGCGCGCAGGCTGCCGGCGTTGAAGATCGGCAGGTTGATCTGCGGCTGGAACAGCCACGTCCCCGAGCCACCCTTGAACAGACCGGACAGATCCGGGCTCAGGCTGCCCGCGTTGGCGGTCAGGCTGATGCTCGGGAAGAACGCTGCACGCGCCGCGCCGATGTTGGCGTTGGCCGCCTTCAGGTTGTACTCGGCCTGGAGGATGTCCGGACGACGTTGCAGCAGGTCCGAAGGCAGACCGGCCGGCACATCGCTGAGCAGATCATCGGACAGCGGTTTGGCCGTTTGCAGGTTGGCCGGAATGCCGGTGCCGAGCAGCAGGGTCAGGCTGTTTTCGTCCTGCGCGACCTGGCGGGTGTAACGCGCCAGTTGCGCCCGGGCGTTTTCCACCGAGGTACGCGACTGCGCCAGATCCAGCGCCGAAGCCACACCGACTTCGTTGCTGCGGCTGGTCAATTTGTAGCTTTCTTCGAAGGCACCGAGGGTGTCCTGCGTCAGCTTGAGCAGTTCCTTGTCCGCCTGCCAGGTCAGGTAGGCATTGGCGACGTTGGCGACCAGACTGATCTGCGTACTGCGGCGTGCTTCTTCAGTAGCGAAGTACTGTTGCAGCGCTTGCTCGCTCAAGCTGCGCACCCGACCGAACAGGTCGAGTTCGTAGGCGCTGACGCCGACGGTCGCGGAATACGAACTGCTGATCATCGACTCGCCGGTCTGCGAGGCACGGGCCGGCAGACGCTGGCGGCTGCCGGCGGCATTGGCCGACACTGCCGGGAACAGGTCGGCGCGCTGGATGCGGTACTGCGCCGCGTAAGCGTCGATGTTCAGCGCCGCGACACGCAGGTCGCGGTTGTTTTCCAGGGCGACCTGGATCAGCTGTTGCAGGGCCGGGTCATGGAAAAACTGCTTCCAGCCCTGTTCGGCAGCGGCTTGCGCCGGAGCCTGGGCCGGCGAGTACGCCGGCCCCTGCGGGTACTGGCCTGCGACCGGAGCCTCAGGCTGCTGATAGTCAGGTATCAGCGAGCAACCGCTCAGCACGAAGGCGGCGACTGCGATGGAGAGTAGCGACTTGCTCATTGGCCAGCCTCTTTAGGAGTTTCAGTAGTGTCATCCGCGTCGGTCTTTTTGCGCCGACCGATGGACGACACAGTAACGAAGAACAGTGGGACCCAGAAGATCGCCAGGATCGTGGCCGTGAGCATACCGCCAATCACGCCGGTACCGATCGCGTGCTGACTGCCTGAACCGGCGCCGGTGGAAATCGCCAGCGGCACAACACCGAGAACGAAGGCCAGCGAGGTCATGATGATCGGGCGCAGACGCATGCGGCAGGCTTCGATTGCCGCTTCACGCAGGCTGCGTCCCTGTTCATGCAGTTCCTTGGCGAATTCGACGATCAGAATGGCGTTTTTAGCCGCCAGACCGATGGTCGTCAACAAGCCCACCTGGAAGTACACGTCGTTGGACAGACCGCGCAGGCTGGTAGCCATCAGCGCACCGATGATCCCCAGCGGTACCACGAGCATGACCGCGATCGGAATCGACCAGCTTTCATACAGCGCCGCCAGACACAGGAACACCATCAGCAGCGACAGGGCGTACAGCGCTGGCGCTTGCGAGCCGGACAGACGTTCCTCGTAGGACAGACCGGTCCAGGAGATACCGACACCGGATGGCAGCTTCTTGGCAATCGCTTCGACTTCAGCCATCGCTTCACCGGTGGAGTAGCCCGGCGCCGGAGCCCCGAGGACCTCGACCGCTTCCACACCGTTATAGCGCGCCAGCTTCGGCGAACCGTAGACCCACTCGCCCTTGGCGAACGCCGAGAACGGAACCATGGTGCCTTCGGCGTTACGCACGTACCACTTCTTCAGGTCTTCGGGGCTCATGCGCGAGTCCGGCTGGCCCTGCACGTAGACTTTCTTCACCCGACCACGGTCGATGAAGTCGTTGACGTAGCTACTGCCCAGCGCGATCGACAGGGTGTTGTTGATGTCGCTGATGGTGATGCCGAGGGCACTGGCCTTCTCGTCGTCGATTTCCAGCTGGAACTGCGGCTCATCGTTCAGGCCGTTCGGACGCACCTGGGTCAGCACCTTGCTTTGCGCCGCCATGCCGAGGAACTGGTTGCGCGCTTCCATCAGTTTTTCGTGACCGATACCGGCGCGGTCCTGCAGGAACACGTCGAAACCGGTGGCGTTACCCAATTCCAGAACCGCTGGCGGGGCGAAGGCAAACACCATCGCGTCGCGGAAGCTGAAGAAGTGTTGCTGGGCACGCGCAGCGAGATTAAACACGCTGTTGTCGGCGTTACGTTCGCCCCACGGCTTGAGCATGATGAACGCCATACCCGAGCTCTGGCCACGGCCGGCGAAGTTGAAGCCGGTCACGGTGAACACCGAAGCCACCGCGTCCGCCTCACCGCCGTCCTTGTTCGGACGCAGCAGGTACTCACGCATTTCATCCACCACCACCTGCGTACGCTGGGCACTGGAACCGGCCGGGGTCTGCACCTGGGCGAACAGAACGCCCTGGTCTTCTTCCGGGAGGAACGCGGTCGGAATGCGGGTGAACAGCCAGATCATGCCCACCACGATCAGCAGATACGCCAGCAGATACGGCGCCTTGCGGGTCAGCATGTTGCCGACGCCGCGCTCGTAGCTGCGTACGCCACGGTCGAAGTTACGGTTGAACCAGCCGAAGAAACCTTTCTTCGGGGTACCGTGCTCGCCTTTCGGAATCGGCTTGAGCATGGTCGCGCACAGCGCCGGGGTGAAGATCAGGGCAACCAGTACCGACAGGGCCATGGCCGACACGATGGTGATCGAGAACTGCTTGTAGATCACACCCGTGGAACCGCTGAAGAACGCCATCGGCAGCAGTACCGCCGAGAGCACAAGGGCGATACCGACCAGTGCACCCTGGATCTGGCCCATGGATTTCTTTGTCGCTTCCTTCGGTGACAAGCCTTCTTCGCTCATCACCCGCTCGACGTTTTCCACCACGACGATGGCGTCGTCCACCAGCAGACCGATGGCCAGCACCATGCCGAACATGGTCAGGGTGTTGATGCTGAAACCGGCGGCGGCGAGGATGCCGAACGTACCGAGCAGTACCACGGGCACGGTCATCGTGGTGATGACGGTGGCGCGGAAGTTCTGCAGGAACAGGAACATCACCAGGAACACCAGCGCGATCGCTTCGACCAGGGTGTGCACCACGCCTTTGATCGACTCGGTCACCACCGGAGTGGTGTCGTACGGGAACACCACTTCCATGCCTTGCGGGAAGAACGGCTTGAGGCTGTCGATGGTGTTGCGCAACGCTTTGGCGGTATCGAGGGCGTTGGCGCCGTTGGCCAGTTTCACCGCCAGACCGGAAGCCGGGCTGCCGTTGAACTGGGCACTGATCGCGTAGTTCTCGCCGCCGAGGCCGACTTCAGCCACGTCTTTGAGGCGAACCTGCGAACCGTCCTTGTTGACCTTGAGCAGGATTTCCTTGAACTGCTCAGCAGTCTGCAGACGGGTCTTGCCGATGATCGTCGCGTTCAGTTGCTGGCCCTGCACGGCAGGCAAGCCACCGAGCTGACCGGACGACACCTGGACGTTCTGCGCAGCAATCGCATTCTTCACGTCGACCGGGGTCAGGTTGAAGTTGTTCAACTTGGCCGGGTCGAGCCAGATGCGCATCGCGTACTGTGCACCGAAGACCTGGAAGTCACCGACACCGGCGGTCCGCGAGATCGGGTCCTGCATGTTCGACACGATGTAGTTGGACAGGTCGTCCTTGGTCATGCTGCCGTCACGCGACACCACGCCGATCACCAGCAGGAAGTTCTTCACTGCCTTGGTCACGCGGATACCCTGTTGCTGCACTTCCTGCGGCAGCAGCGGGGTGGCCAGGTTCAGCTTGTTCTGGACCTGGACCTGCGCGGTGTCGGAGTTGGTGCCTTGCTCGAAGGTCGCAGTGATGGTCATGCTGCCGTCGGAGTTACTTTCCGACGACACATAACGCAGGTTGTCGATACCGTTGAGCTGTTGCTCGATGACCTGGACCACGGTGTCCTGCACGGTTTGTGCGGACGCACCCGGGTAGGTCACCTGGATCGCAATGGCCGGTGGCGCAATGCTCGGGTATTGGTTGATCGGCAATTTCAGGATCGAAAGTGCCCCGACCAGCATGATCACCAGGGCGATTACCCAGGCGAAAATCGGACGGTCGATGAAGAATTTTGACATGGATTACTCCCCTTTGCCGCCGGCGGCTTTGTCAGCTGCCTGTGCGGGGGCCGGGTTCTTGGTGCCGACGTTAGTCGCTTCGGTCGCTTTGACCTCGACGCCCGGTTTGACGTACTGCAGCCCTTCGGTGATCAGACGATCGCCGGCTTTCAGGCCGTCTTCGATCAGCCACTGGCTGCCGACGGTGCGGCTGGCCTTGAGCTGACGCAGCTCGACCTTGTTGTCGGCGCCGACGACCAGTGCGGTCGGGGTGCCTTTGAGGTCGCGGGTCACGCCTTGCTGCGGCGCGAGGATCGCTGCGCTGTTGACGCCGGCCTGCAACTGGGCGTGGACGAACATGCCTGGCAGCAGGGTGTGATCGGGGTTGGGGAACACGGCGCGCAGGGTCACCGAGCCAGTGGTCTGGTCAACCGAGACTTCGGAGAATTCCAGCTTACCGTCGAGCTTGTACTGGCTGCCGTCTTCCAGGGTCAGCTTGACTGCGGCGGCGTTGTCGCCAGCCTTCTGCAGACGGCCGCTTTCCAGCTCGCGGCGCAGTTCCAGCAGTTCCACCGACGACTGGGTGACGTCGACGTAGATCGGATCGAGCTGCTGAATCACTGCCATTGCATCGGCCTGGCCATTGCTGACCAGTGCGCCTTCGGTGACCGAAGAACGGCCGATACGGCCAGAGATCGGCGCGTAGACCTTGGTGTAACGCACGTTGATCTGCGCGCTCTGCAACGATGCTTCCGATTGCAGGCGGTTGGCCAGTGCGGTGTCGTATTCCTGACGGCTCACGGCTTGTTCGTCGACCAGTTGCTTGTAGCGGTCGGAAATCGACTTGGTCGAACGCAGCTCGGCTTCGGCGCTTTTCAGCGTCGCTTCATAGACCGACGGATCGATCTGATACAGCTGCTGGCCGGCTTTGACGTCGGCACCTTCCTTGAACAGACGCTTGAGAATGATGCCGTTGACCTGCGGGCGAACTTCCGCGATGCGGAACGCACTGGTGCGGCCCGGAAGTTCCGAGGTCAGGGTAAAGGCTTGTGGTTGCAGGGTGACGACGCCGACCTGAGGAGGCGGAGCGGCTGGGGCCGCTTCTTCCTTTTTACATCCGCTGAGCAGCGATGCCAGGGCGACGGCAGTGACCAGAGCGGTAACAGCTGGCTTGAATTGCATGAAGATCCTCGGGTCAGGCGCGCAAGAAGCGCACAAGAAGTGTGAAAGAGTAAAAATCGGGCACCGGGTGGATAAGTAGCTTGCTAAGTAATATACTTACGTTCATGGTTGTTTGTAAACACCTGCGCCGCGTACCCACCCTGATACAAAAGTCGTCGCAAGGTTTGAAATTGTAGGCCGGGGAGTCGATTCACGAGAGATCGCCCCCTCTTTATTCAGCGGATATTCAGCCATCCCTGAAACATCCTGTTTGAGGTTTTACTGCCATGGTCCGTCGTACCAAAGAGGAAGCTCAGGAAACCCGCAGCCAGATCCTGGAAGCGGCCGAGAAAGCCTTCTATGAAAGGGGGGTTGCCCGCACCACCCTGGCGGACATCGCGACCCTCGCCGGCGTGACGCGTGGCGCCATCTACTGGCATTTCAGCAACAAGGCCGACCTCGTCCAGGCCATGCTCGACAGCCTGCACGAACCACTGGATGAACTGGCCAAGGCCAGCGAAAGCGAAGACGAACCGGACCCGCTGGGCTGCATGCGGCAGTTGCTGATTCATTTGTTTCATCAAGTTGCACTGGACCCGAAAACCCGGCGCATCAACGAAATTCTGTTTCATAAGTGCGAATTCACCGATGAAATGTGCGATCTGCGCCAGCAGCGCCGGACGGCCAGTCTCGATTGCAACGTGCGCATCGGCCTGACCCTGCGTAATGCGGTGAATCGCGGCCAGTTGCCGGAAGACCTCGACACGGCCCGCGCGGCGATCAGCATTCATGCCTACATCGACGGCCTGCTGTACGGCTGGCTGCTGGCCCCGGACAGCTTCGAACTGCATGCCGAGGCTGAACGCTGGGTCGACACCGGGCTGGATATGCTGCGCCTGAGCCCAAGCCTGCGCAAATGAAACAAAATGCGCAATTGCCCTGCAGGATGTCAATCAGCCGCCATGGCTGATGATCGCGGCGGGGAGTTTAAACGTAGCGAGTCGTGGATTTTGTAGGGAAATTGTGTCGCTCTTGTGAAACCGTGTTTCGCCGCTTTCCCCTCACCCTAGCCCTCTCCCACAGGGAGAGGGGACCGACCGGGTTGTTTGGCCAATCTGGGCCGACCTGAAATATCCCGCCGAACTCAAAGTTTGAAAAACACACCAATCGGCTCCCTCTCCCTCGGGAGAGGGCTGGGGTGAGGGGCTACGTCGGGTGCCACGCAACAAGTCTGAAGCCGAACAACGAAAAGCCCCGGACTCTCACAAGTCCGGGGCTTTTTCATTTCTGCGCTACAGCCTGATTACAAGGTCGGATAGTCGATATAACCGACCGGACCTTTACCGTAGAAAGTCTCCGGATGCGGCTCGTTCAACGGCGCATCGGCCTGCAAACGTGCCGGCAGGTCCGGGTTGGCAATGAACGGCACGCCGAACGCTACGGCGTCTGCCTTGCCGCTGGCCAGCCACGCGTTGGCGCTTTCCTTGGTGAATTTCTCGTTGGCGATGTACGGGCCACCGAAAGCTTCTTTCAATTGCGGGCCGAGGCTGTCGGCGCCTTCTTTTTCGCGCGAGCAGATGAACGCGATGCCACGCTTGCCCAGTTCACGGGCGACGTAGGTGAAGGTTTCGGCGAGGTTGTCATCGCCCATGTCGTGGGAGTCGGCGCGCGGTGCCAGGTGCACACCAACGCGGCCGGCGCCCCAGACTTCGATCGCGGCGTCGGTCACTTCCAGCAGCAGGCGCGCACGGTTTTCCAGCGAGCCGCCGTACTGGTCGGTGCGCTGGTTGGTGCTGCTTTGCAGGAACTGGTCGAGCAGGTAACCGTTGGCGCCGTGGATTTCCACGCCGTCGAAACCGGCGGCCTTGGCGTTCTCGGCGCCGGTGCGGTAGGCGTCGACGATGTCGGCGATTTCAGCAGTTTCCAGGGCGCGCGGGGTTGGGTAGTCGGCCAGTGGGCGGACCAGGCTGACGTGGCCCTTTGGCTGAATGGCGCTTGGCGCAACCGGTGCTTCACCGTTCAGGTACGAAGGGTGAGAAATGCGGCCAACGTGCCACAGTTGCAGGAAGATCTTGCCGCCGGCGCCGTGAATCGCCTTGGTCACGTTGGCCCAGCCACGCACTTGATCGTTGGACCAGATGCCCGGGGTGTCCGGATAGCCGACGCCCATCGGTGTTACCGAAGTGGCTTCGCTGAGGATCAGGCCGGCCGAGGCGCGTTGTACGTAGTATTCGGCCATCAGCGCGTTCGGCACACGACCTTCGTCGGCGCGGCAGCGGGTCAGCGGGGCCATGATGATGCGGTTGTTCAGCTCGATGTCGCCGAGTTTGATCGGGTCGAAAATAGTCGCCATGTCTAAAAGCCTCTTTTAATAAGGAAGTTGATCAGTTGGAAGCAGGCGCCAGCTCGGCATTGCCGTTCTGGCGGAAGGTAATCAGGGTCACCAGCAGGGCAAGTACAGCCAGCGCGGCGGCAGCCAGTGGCACGCTGGTCAGGCCGTAGCCGTGGGCGATGACGCTGCCGCCGACCCAGGCGCCAAGCGCGTTGCCGACGTTGAAGGCGCCGATGTTCAGGGTCGAAACCAGGTTCGGCGCAGCCTTGCCGAAGGTCACCACATTGACTTGCAGCGCCGGCACAGCGGCGAAACACGCGGTGGCCCAGAGGAACAGGGTGATCTCGGTCGGGATCAGCGCAACGCTGGTCCAGCTCAGCACCGTGGATACCACGGCCATGGCGATGAACACGCCGATCAGCGTGGCGGCCATGCCTTTGTCGGCGAGTTTTCCGCCGATGATGTTGCCGACCGTCAGGCCCAGACCGATGAGCATCAGCGTCCAGGTCACGCCACGCGGCGACACGCCGGTGACTTCGCCAAGCAGTGGGGCAACGTAGGTGAACAGGGTGAAGACCGAGGCGGCGAACAACGCGGTCATGCTCAGCGACAGCCAGATACCGGCACCCTTGAGGGCAGCGAGTTCGGCGCGCATGTCGAGTTTCTCTTCGTCACGCTTGGCCGGCAGAAAGCGGATCAGGCCGATCAGCGCGATCACACCGATGACGGTCACCGCCCAGAAGGTCGAACGCCAGCCGGCTTCCTGACCCAATGCGGTGCCCAGCGGTACGCCAAGTACGTTGGCCAGGGTCAGACCGGTGAACATCAACGCCACCGCCGAGGCACGTTTGTTGGGCGCGACCAGATTGGCCGCCACCACCGAGCCGATGCCGAAGAATGCACCGTGGCACAAAGCGGTGACGACCCGGGCAAACATCAGCACGTTGTAGTCGCTGGCGATGGCGCAGAGCAGGTTGCCGACAATGAAGATGCCCATCAACGCCACCAGCGCGGCCTTGCGCGGCAGCTTCGCGGTGGCCAGCGCCATGAACGGAGCACCGATGGCCACGCCCAGGGCGTAACCGGTGACCAGCCAGCCGGCGCCGGGAATCGACACGCCGAGGTCCGCCGCCACGTCGGGCAGCAGGCCCATGATGACGAACTCGGTGGTGCCGATGGCGAAGGCGCTCAGGGCGAGGATGAGAAGCGAAAGGGGCATGCAGGTTTCCTTGTCGGCTGGCTGACGTTAAGGGTCAGAGCTCTTTACTGAGGGTGCTGAGAAACGCCTGGATGACGTCCTCGTTACGTTTGAAGAAATGCCACTGCCCGGCCTTCTGGCTGCTGATCAGCCCGGCCCGTTGCAACGTTGCCAGGTGTGCCGACACGGTCGATTGCGACAGGCCGCAACGCTGATCGATCTGCCCGGCGCAAATACCGTATTCGTGGTTGTGCAACTGCTCGGGGAATTCGCCTTTCGGGTCTTTCAGCCAGTTGAGGATGTCTCGCCGTACTGGGTGCGCCAGGGCTTTTATTATTTCGTCGAGGTCGAGGTTCATGGCTTGGGCTCGTGGTGGCAGTGGCGATATATCGCGATGGAGCGAACTTTAAATCGTTGGATCGCGATATACCAATATGAATTCGGTCTGACGAACGCATAAATCGCTATATCGGGTTATAACGATACGAGGGTGCTGGAGGATCGACCGCAGTGCTAAGCTGCGCCCATGAACTATCTCGCGCATTTGCATCTCGGCGGCCAGCGCCCCGGTCAGTTACTTGGCAGCCTGTATGGCGACTTCGTCAAAGGTCGGCTGCAAGGCCAGTTCGACCCGGAAGTGGAGGCGGCGATTGCGCTGCATCGGCGCATCGACGTCTTCACCGATCGCCATCCACTGGTCGACATTGCTTTGGGCCGCTTCAGCGAAACGCGGCGGCGCTATGCCGGAATCGTCCTCGATGTGTTTTTCGATCATTGCCTGGCGCGGGACTGGACGCTGTATGCCGACCGACCGCTGGAGCAGTTCACCGCAGACGTCTATCACGTGCTGTCCCGCGAACGACAGTTGCCGGAACGGCTGGCGAAGATCGCCCCGCACATGGTCGCCAACGACTGGCTGGGCTCGTATCGCGAATTCGAGGTGCTGGAACAGGTGCTGCGCGGGATCTCGCGGCGCCTGACCAGACCAGAGGAATTGGCCGGGGCCATGGCGGAGTTGCGGCGGTTGTATGAGCCGCTGAGTGAGGACTTCAGCCTGTTCTATCCGCAATTGCAGGATTTTGCAGTGCAATCACATACAACCTGAATCCCTGTGGGAGCTGGCTTGCCAGCGATAGCGTCGGCACATTCAACTTTGATGTTGCTTGATCAACCGCTTTCGCGGGCAAGCCCGCTCCCACAGGGGGCCTAGGTGATTTGGGGATTTGTGTTTCAGGCAGCGATTGCCGGGCGCATTGGCGATTGTCGGGTTTCCGGAATCGATCCAAACAACACCTTCTGCACCGCCTGCTGCGCTTCGAACGCCAGCGCCGCACGCTCTCGGCCCTGACACTCTATTGGCTTGAGCAGATGCACCTCGACATCGCCGCAGTCATGGCTGAACAGGCGCATCAGGTGCGAGAGCAGGTCATCGTCACCAATGAACGGTGCGAGCGTGTCGATTTCGCCGTCACGCAGATAACGGATCGCCACCGGTTGCAGCATCACCTCGGAATCGATCGCCGCCGACAGCAGGCGACCATGAAAGGTGCGCAGCGAACGGCCATCGGTGGTGGTGCCTTCGGGGAACATCAGCAGCGCGTGTTCGGTTTGCAGATGGCGGGTCATCTGCTTGCGGATCAACTGGCTGTCGCCCGACCCACGGCGGATGAACAGGCTGCCGGCCTTGGCCGCCAGCCAGCCGGCCACCGGCCAGGTGCGCACTTCGGCCTTGGACAGAAACGACAGCGGCGTGAGCATGCCCAGCAGCGGAATGTCGGTCCACGACACGTGATTGCTGACCCACAGCATCGGCTGTTTCGGCAGCTCGCCATGCACGCTCACGCGAAACGGCAGGGCGTTGCTCAGCCGTGCCATGAAAAAACGCGACCAGCGCTGGCGCCGCTCCATCGAGTGCGCCAGACCAATGCGCTCGAACACGCCGAAGACGCTGGCCATGGTCAGCCCCAGCGTCACCACCAGCAGCACTCGCGCGATTCGCGCGTACACCCGCAACCGGCTCATCACACCGCCGCCTTGAAGTGCTTGGCGTAGCGCGGGCAGAGTTCGTCGCGCTTGAGCAGGATGAACACGTCGGCGACCTGGAAGTCTTCGTCCCAGCACGGCTCGCCGCAGATCTTCGCCCCGAGGCGCATGTAAGCCTTGAGCAGCGGCGGCATTTCGGCGATGACGTTGGACGGGATATCCAGCGTCGGCAGCGGATTTTTCGGCTCGGCGCGCAAGTGTTCGGTGCACAGATAACGTTCGCGCAGACGCTGCATGATCGCGTGGGCCTGAATGCCGCCGTCCTGCATCGGGATGCTCGCGCAACCCATCAGATAGCTGTAGCCGCCCTGATTGAGCACTTCGGCCAATTCGCCCCAGAGCACGGCGATGGTGCCGCCGTTGCGGTACGCCGGATCGACGCAGGTGCGGCCGATTTCCAGGATCGGGCCTTGCAGATGGGCGAGGCCGTGCAGGCTGAATTCTTCTTCGCTGTAGAACTTGCCGAGGCTGCTGGCGGCAGTGTGATCGAGCAGACGCGTGGTGGCGACCAGGCGCCCGGTGTTCAGGTCACGCACGCCGATGTGGCTGCAGTGAACATCATAATCATCCATGTCCAGACCCAGTTCGGCGCCTTTGAGTTTGGCGTTGAACTCGCCGCTGAAGACGGCGAAGCGCAGGGCCTGGGCTTGCTGCAAGGCTTCGGCGCCGATCAGGCGTTCGGCTTGCAGGCGGCGTTCATTGCCGGTGTCGCTGATGCGGGCGATTTGCGTCATGTGAATCTCCGTACGGGCCTTTAACCCGTCGTGGGTTGCAGCCGATCGACTTTCTTTATGCAGCCGTGTTGTGCAAAGTCAGGCTATGTAGCCCCGGTGTCATCGCCATGAACGTTCGGTGATGCTTATATGACAGCCCACAAGGAGGCGCCCATGCCCTGGCCAGATCTGCTGCACCGCCGTGAACGCTTGCCCGCCGCAGCTGATCTGGCCGAGGGCTTTGCAACGTTGTTGCAGACGCTGGGCAACGTCACGCCGTTCGAATTGGCGGTGGCCGGCGGGCGGCGGATGGCGACGCCGGGGCTGGCGTTTCTGGTGGGTTATCAGGCGGCGCTGCGCATGTTGTGGCCGAGCGCGCCGCTGAGCCTCGGCGCCTTGTGCGCGACCGAGCAACGCAGCCTGCGTCCGGCCGATATGCAAACGCGGCTGCGCGATTTGCGCTTGAGCGGGCGCAAGGATTTCGTCACCGCAGGCGATGCTGCCGACTGGTTGCTGGTGGCCGCGCGCAGTGAGGAGCCGGGCGAAACACCGCGCCTGAGTCTGGCGGTGGTGTATCCCGGCGAGCCCGGCGTGAAGGTGGAAAAACTGCCGGCGTTGCCGTTGATGCCGGACATCAGCCACGGCCGCCTGCATCTGGACGGCGCCCTGTGCGAACTGCTCGCCGGCGACGGTTGGGACGCCTACGTCAAACCGTTTCGCAGTCTTGAAGATGTCTACGTGCTCAGCGCCATGACCGCGTGGCTGTACGGCGTCGGCCAGGACAGCGACTGGCCGCAGGCCCTGCAACTGCGTTTGCTGGCGCTGCTGGCCGGGTGCGCCGAGGCCAGCCGGCAAGCGCCGAACAATCCGGCGGGGCATGTAGTGCTGGGCGGATTGTTTGCGCAGTTTGAATCACTCAAGACCGAGGTAGATCAGGCGTTGGTGCAGGGTGATCCTGCGTGGGCGGCGATGTGGCAGCGTGATCAAGGCGTGATGCAATTGGCTGCAGGGGCCCGGGCCAAGCGCTTGGCCAAGGCTCTTGCGTTGGCCTGACTGGCCTCATCGCGGGCAAGCCCGCTCCCACAGGTTTCAAAGGTGTTCATGAAATGTGTGTTCACTTGGGACCCCTGTGGGAGCTGGCTTGCCAGCGATGGCAATTTCATGGACGACCAACATCTAAAATTTGTCATAAACCCCGACTAGTCTCGACAGGTTCATTCCCAGAGCGCCCACCATGTTCAAAGGCCTGTCGCTGTTCCTGCTGCTGATCAGCCTCACCGTCCGCGCCGAACAATGGCCGAATGAGCAATGGCCAATCGCCCCGCAGATCACCGGCCCGGCCGTCGAGGCGCTGGAAAACTACGCCTTCGCGCCGCGCAACGACGCCACCCGCGAAGGCATCCGCACCGACGCCTTGCTGATCATCCGCGACGGCCAGATCATTTACGAACGCTACGCCGCTCCGACCACTGCACAGACACCGCATCTGACCTGGTCGATCAGCAAAAGCCTGCTGGCAACGGTCCTCGGCGTGGCCTACGGCGAAGGCCGGTTCAAGCTCGACGATCCAGCGCTGAAGTTCTACCCGGCGCTGGACAAACACCCGGCGATCACCCTCGGCCATCTGCTGAACTGGGCCTCCGGTCTCGATTGGCAGGAGGACTACGAATACGCCCCGCTGAAATCCTCGGTGGTGGCAATGCTCTACACCCGCGGCCATCGCGACATGGCCGCGTTCACTGCGGACCACGACGCCTACGCCGCGCCGGGTCAGGCTTTCCGTTATTCCAGCGGTGACAGCAATCTGCTCGCCGCTGCCCTGAAAACCATGGTCGGCGCAGAGCGTTATGCCGATTATCCGTGGACAGCATTGTTCGAGCCGTTGGGCATTCGTCACGCCGTGTGGGAGAGCGATGCCAGCGGCACCTTTGTCGCCTCGTCCTATGCCTATCTCACCGCGCGGGATCTGGCGCGGGTCGGTCTGTTGATGGCGCGGGGCGGGCGCTGGAGCGATCGGCAGTTGCTGCCCGAGGATTGGCTGGCATTCAATCTCAAGCCCTTTGCTGGCTACAGGGCGCAGCAGGACGAAGCCGTGCCCGGCGGACATTGGTGGCTCAATCGCCCTGTCGATGGCGCACCATCACCATGGCCCGACGCGCCACCCGACACCTTCGCCGCCCTCGGCCACTGGGGCCAGGCGCTGTACGTGATGCCCAGCGAGAAACTGGTGATCGTGCGTTATGGCGATGATCGTGATGGCAGCTACCAGCACAACGAATTGCTCAAACGCGTGTTGCAGGCGGTGCGGCCATGAAGCGCTTCCTATTGTTGCTGTTGGTCGTGCTGCTCGGTTGGGGTTGGTATGAACGGGAAAACCTCTGGGCTTTCCCGGACATCATCAGCGCCTACACCGCCAAGGAATATTGCTCGTGTCGTTATGTGATGAACAACGACGCCGGGTATTGCCGTGGCTATGTGAAGCAATGGCTGCCAACCAGCGGTTTTACCGATGACGCTTCGAGCAAAACCATCACCGTCAGCGGCATGGGCCGCAGCAACAGCGCGCAGTGGCTGAGCGAACGCCAGGGCTGTCGCTTACAGCATTGAAAGATCGCAGCCTTCGGCAGCTCCTACTTGGGAATGCGTTCCCCTGTAGGA
>NZ_WBRZ01000140.1:0-14851 GCF_008923895.1 Pseudomonas sp. GXM4 | reverse complement strand
AGCCTGCTCGCGAAAGGCGGCGCAACAAGCGCCACCTGCCGATCGGCTAACAGGTTTTACGGAACACAAATACCAACCCGACAATAATCAGCAGCATCCCCAGCACACTCAACGCCGCCAGCCGATTGCCGAAAATCAGGTAATCCATCACCGCCGTCACCGCCGGCACCAGATAGAACAGGCTGGTGACATTCACCAAATTGCCCCGCGCGATCAGTCGATACAGCAACAGCGTCGCCAGCACTGAAACCACCAGCCCCATCCATAACACCGGGACAATGAAGCCTGCGCTGTGTTCGAAGTGAAACGGCTGGAACGGTACGAAAATCGCGCACAGCAACAGGCCGGCCAGGTACTGCACTGGCAGCGTGCCGAGCGGATTGTCGGTGATGCGTTTTTGCATGATCGAGCCGAGCGTCATGCTCGCCAGCGCCAGCAAACCGAACAGCATGCCGGCCCAGGACATTCCAGCCAGACCGATCCCTTGATAAACCACCATGACAAGCCCGGCCAGGCCCAGCGCCAGGCCGAACAGGCGGCTCGCCGAACGCTGGCATTCCATCAAGACCACGGTGAGGATCGGCTGAACGCCCATGATCGTCGCCATTACCCCCGGCGTGACTTTGCAATCCAGCGCCAGCAGATAAAAGATCTGATAGGCCCCGAGCAACACCAGTCCCGTGGCGATCGCGAACAGCATCGGCTTGCCGCCCTTGGGCAACTTCAATTTCAGCAACGGCGCCAGCAAGACCAGCCCGCACAGGGCGATGGCGAAGCGAATCAGCAGAAAGGCAAAGGGCGAAGCATGGGCGAGGCCCCACTTGGAGAAAATCGCCCCGCTGCTCCACAGCAGAACGAACAGGCTCGTGGACGTCGCCGCGAGCGCGGATTGTTTCGAAAGGACAAACATGAATACCACCTGTAGTCAGGCAAGAAGCCAACTCAGCCGAAGCTGAAATTCAGTAGGTTGTTCTGGCGGGCGCAGGGGTCAGCAGAAACTGCCGATCAACCCCGCACACCAACGCCCGGCGGCGAAACGACTGCGCACAGCGGCGTGCTACTGACAGGTGGAGGGTAATGACTGATCTGCACAGGCTGCCGATTCCCGCACGGCACGACGCCAGCGTTGACCGCTGAATCGACTACCGCGTTGATGAGGGATGCAGGCATGGATGCTGATCTTTATTGAGGAAATGAACGCGCGAGCCAGGCGGCTCGCGGGCTGACTATAACCAGCCCGGGACACAGATTGCAATGACTTGGGCAATGGGCCGGTAGCGACAGTGCGGCGCCGGGTGGTTAGGGTTATTGGCGTGGCAACGGATTGTCAGGAGACATGGAATGCAAGAGATCACATGCCAAGGGAACGGACGTATTTGCGGTATCAGGTTTATCGGTCAGAGGCGAGGAAGCGGGCCGCTTCGCAGATTGCCGGCTTACAAGGCCAACTCAAGGCGGCCGACGCTTCGATTATGGATGTATCCCTGATTCAATTCGAACCGATAAACAGGCATGCGCTTCATGCTTTTGAAACATGGGAAGAACCCTGCTTTTTCTGGCATGAAGTCATCGCGTGGAAATCACGTGAGCCACGCGCATTGGACATTTCTATCTGGTTCGCCGGGCAGCTCTGCGGCCTGTGTTTTGCAAACCCGAACAATAGTCGACGAAGATTACGAGTTGTGAGATTGGAAGGGCGTCCTGGCGGAACACATCCTTTGAAAAATCGCATAGGACTACTAGCGATGATGGTAATTGAGCAATACGCGCATTTCGTTGGCTGCGATGTTATCGAAATACAAGAGCCGCTGGACGGTGCGATACCCGTTTATCAGAAGCTGGGTTTCAGCTTCGACATCGAAGGCCGCCTTGTCAAAACCTTGGAGAATCCAGTACTGTGAAAGCCAATCAATCACTGATCAAAGCGGGAGGCAACATGAAAAAAGCGAAACATAGACCTCCCGAAGCACTGGTCAGATCGCTGAAAACTAAAAGATTGGCTGATCATGAATTGACCGCTAATCAACGGCGTCTGTTGCAACTGCTGATCACCGGTATCGAAGATGAGCCCTCGGTGCTGGCCGCTGGCCGATTGTGAAAAAACCGCTCCTGAGGAGCGGTTTTTTATTTCTGAGCCAGCGTCAACCAAACAACCAATACCCCAGCAACGTCAGCACCAACACCGCCAGCACCGGGCGCATTACCCTGTAGGCCTTGGGATGCCGGCGCTTCCACTGCTTGACCACGCCGCTGAAACGGTCGCTGAAGTTCTTGCTCCAGGCATAAGCCTGGTTGATGCCGCCAACGCGTTCATCATCAAGATTCTGCGGCGCGGTGGCGCGGCCGAGCCAGCCGCTGATGAAGCGATTGATGCGGGTCATCAGGCGGTTGCTCAGCGGGCGTTCGATGTCACAGAACAGAATCACTCGAGTCTGAGCGGTTTCATTCTTGACCCAGTGCACGTAAGTCTCGTCGAACATCACGTCATCGCCGTCGCGCCAGGCATAGACCTGACCGTCGACGAAGATCCGGCAATCATCGGAGTTGGGTGTCGACAGGCCGAGGTGATAACGCAGGGAGCCGGCGAACGGGTCACGGTGCGGATTGAGGTGACTGCCGCCCGGCAGCAGCGCGAACATTGCGCCCTTGACGTTGGGTATGGCACTGACCAGCGCCACGGTTTTCGGGCAAAGGGCTTCGGCCGACGGCAGCGGTTTGTCGTACCACTTCAGATAGAACCGCTTCCAGCCCTTCTTGAAGAACGAACCGAAACCCGCATCATTGTTCTTCTCGGCGGCGCGAATGTAGCCTTCGTCGAACAGGTGCATAGCTTCGTCGCGAATGGTTTCCCAATTGTCGCGCAGTACATCCAGCTCCGGAAACTTGCTGCGATCCAGATACGGTCTGGATGGCACTGCGGAAAACAGGTACATCAACGCGTTGTACGGAGCAAACAGTGCGGAGTGGTTGACGAACTGGCGCAATACCGGCAAACGCGCCTTGCCGCGCAAATGCACATAGAGCGTGCTGCCCAGAAACAGCAACAGCACAAACGCCTTGGCGGCAAACGAAACGGTCATCAACGACTCCTTGAATAAAGACAACGCTGCGCAATGCCCTTTTCCCGGCATGGCAGCCGGCCATGATAAACACTACCGGCTCCGGGAAAAACCCGCCTGACACAAGATTCAGTGTTAAGCATTACGCAACAAAGCCTTTATTAACATGCAGCGCCTGAACCCTGGCTGACTTGAATCAACAGGCGTACTGCTGGTTCTCCTGCTCGGTAAACAGGTCACTGAACAGCATGCTCGACAGATAACGCTCGCCCGAATCCGGCAGCACCACGACGATGGTTTTGCCCTGCATCTCTGGTTTCTCCGCCAGACGCACCGCCACCGCCATGGCAGCACCGCAGGAAATCCCGCACAAAATCCCCTCTTCCTGCATCAGGCGCAAAGCCATGGCCTTGGATTCTTCATCGGTCACCTGTTCGACGCGATCGACCATCGACAGATCAAGATTCTTCGGCACAAAACCGGCGCCAATGCCCTGAATCTTGTGCGGGCTCGGCTTGATCTCGGCACCGGCCAACGCTTGCGTAATCACTGGCGAAGACGCCGGCTCGACGGCCACCGACAGAATCGGTTTCCCGGCGGTGTTCTTGATATACCGCGAGACACCGGTAATGGTTCCACCGGTACCTACGCCAGCCACCAGCACATCCACGGCGCCGTCGGTGTCGTTCCAGATTTCCGGGCCGGTGGTCTTCTCATGAATCGCCGGGTTGGCCGGGTTATCGAACTGCGCCGGCATGAAGTATTTGTCGGCATCGCTGGCGACGATTTCCGCAGCTTTCTCGATGGCGCCCTTCATGCCCTTGGCCGGCTCGGTCAAAACCAGTTCCGCGCCCAAGGCTTTCAGAACCTTGCGGCGCTCGATGCTCATCGACGCCGGCATGGTCAGCATCAATTTATAGCCACGCGCAGCGGCAACGAAGGCCAGACCGATACCGGTGTTACCGGAAGTCGGCTCGACAATGGTCATGCCCGGCTTGAGTCTGCCGCTGCTTTCGGCGTCCCAGATCATGTTGGCGCCGATTCGGCATTTGACCGAGTAACCGGGATTGCGCCCCTCGATCTTGGCCAGAATCGTAACCCCGCGCGGCGCGATGCGGTTGATCTGGACCAGCGGCGTATTACCGATGGAGTGGGCGTTGTCAGCGTAAATACGGCTCATGGCTGGGTCCTTATGCAGCGTTGAATTCAGCCTTCCAAGGTAAGCCCGTTGCCGATCACAGTCCAGTCGGGTCGAACGTCTGCAAACGCGCGGAGTCAATCGCATTGAATCGTCAAGCCACACTCTTGAAGGAACAATGGCATGAAACGTCGTTACAGCTGGCCGCTCTGGACCCTGGCGGGTGTCGTGGTGCTGCTGGTCGCCCTGCATTTCGCCCTGCCCTATCTGGTACGCGACTACCTCAATGACAAGCTCGCGGACATGGGCGATTACCGTGGCCAGATCACCGACGTCGACCTCGCGCTGTGGCGTGGTGCGTACAAAATCAACGGCCTGAAAATCGTCAAGGTCGACGGCAAGGTCCCGGTGCCGTTCGTCGATGCGCCGTTGATCGACCTGTCGGTGAGCTGGCATTCGCTGTGGTACGACCATGCCGTGGTCGCGCAGGTGCAATTCCTCAATCCCGAAATCAACTTCGTCGACGGTGGCCCCAACAAGCAGAACTCGCAAACCGGTCAGGGCACCGACTGGCGTGAACAATTGGGCAAGCTGCTGCCGATCACCCTCGATGAAGTGCAGATCAACGACGGCCGTATCACCTTCCGCAACTTCAATTCCAAGCCGCCGGTGAACATGAATGCCAGCAACGTCAACGCCAGCATCTACAACCTGACCAATGTGGTCGACAAGGAAGGCAAACGCGACGCCCGCTTTGAAGGCAAGGCCTTGCTGCTGGGCCACGCGCCATTGGAAACCACCGCCACCTTCGATCCGCTGAGCAACTTCGAAGACTTTGAATTCCGTCTGCGCGCTCGCGACATCGAGCTCAAACGCATGAACGACTTCGCCGCCGCCTACGGCAAGTTCGACTTCAACGCCGGCCACGGCGACGTGGTTATCGAAGCGAAAGCGGAGAAAGCCCGACTCACCGGCTACATCAAACCCCTGCTGCGCGACGTCGATGTATTCAACTGGCAGCAAGACGTCGAAAACAAGAACAAAGGCCTGTTCCGCTCAATCTGGGAAGCGCTGGTCGGCGGCACCGAGACCGTGCTGAAAAACCAGAACAAAAACCAGTTCGCCACCCGCGTTGAACTCAGCGGCAATGTTCACCAGCAGAACGTCAACGCCTTCGAAGCGTTTTTGCAGATTTTGCGCAATGGCTTCATCCAGGCATTCAATGCGCGGTACGAACGGCCGAAGCCAGATGAGGATTAAGTTTTGCGGTTGACGAAATATTCGGCCATCCGCCGAGACTGAGTCAACATGTGACGCTCCATTCAGAGACTGAATAAGCCGTCTGCGTTCACAGTCGACCGGCGTGCGCGTTATAGTCGGGCATCCGATTATTTCGCCCCGCCCTGCCCGTAAGGTCAGCGTTACCGTTCGAGGATTTGCAGATGAAGTTCGAAGGCACCCAGGCCTACGTCGCCACCGATGACCTGAAGCTGGCGGTCAACGCCGCCATCACCCTGGAACGACCGCTGCTGGTCAAGGGTGAGCCGGGCACCGGCAAGACCATGCTCGCCGAGCAACTGGCGGAGTCGTTCGATGCCAAGCTGATCACCTGGCACATCAAGTCCACCACCAAGGCCCATCAGGGTCTGTACGAGTACGACGCGGTCAGCCGTTTGCGCGACTCGCAGCTGGGCAATGAAAAAGTCCACGATGTGCGCAATTACCTGAAGAAAGGCAAGCTCTGGGAAGCCTTCGAGTCCGAGGAGCGGGTGATTCTGCTGATCGACGAAATTGACAAGGCCGACATCGAGTTCCCCAACGACCTGTTGCAAGAACTCGACAAGATGGAGTTCTACGTTTACGAGATCGACGAGACCATCAAGGCCAAGAAGCGCCCGATCATCATCATTACTTCCAACAACGAGAAAGAGCTGCCGGACGCCTTCCTGCGCCGCTGCTTCTTCCACTACATCGCTTTCCCCGACCGCACTACCCTGCAGAAAATCGTCGACGTGCACTACCCGGACATCAAAAAGGATCTGGTCAGCGAAGCGCTCGATGTGTTCTTCGACGTGCGCAAGGTACCGGGCCTGAAGAAAAAGCCTTCGACGTCCGAGCTGGTCGACTGGCTGAAACTGCTGATGGCCGACAACATCGGCGAAGCGGTGCTGCGCGAGCGCGATCCGACCAAGGCCATCCCGCCACTGGCTGGCGCGCTGGTGAAGAACGAACAGGACGTGCAACTACTTGAGCGCCTGGCGTTCATGAGCCGGCGCGGCACCCGCTAAGAGGCTGCTGCCATGTTGCTCAACCTGTTCAACGAAATGCGTGCAGCCAAGGTGCCGGTGTCGGTACGCGAGCTGCTCGACCTGATCAACGCGCTGAAACAGCGCGTGACCTTCGCCGACATGGACGAGTTCTATTACTTGTCGCGGGCGATTCTGGTGAAGGACGAGCGCCATTTCGACAAGTTCGACCGCGCGTTCGGTGCCTACTTCAATGGCCTGGAGAAACTCGACGACCACTTGCAGGCGCTGATTCCCGAAGACTGGCTGCGTAAGGAATTCGAGCGCTCGCTGAGCGACGAAGAACGCGCGCAGATCCAGTCCCTTGGCGGGCTGGACAAACTCATCGAGGAATTCAAGAAGCGTCTGGAAGAACAGAAAGAACGCCACGCCGGCGGCAACAAATGGATCGGCACCGGCGGCACCAGCCCGTTCGGCTCCGGCGGTTTCAACCCTGAAGGCATCCGGGTTGGCGACGCCGGCAAGCGTCAGGGCAAAGCGGTCAAGGTCTGGGATCAGCGCGAGTACAAGAACCTCGACGATTCGGTGGAACTGGGCACACGCAATATTAAGGTCGCCCTGCGTCGTCTGCGCAAGTTCGCCCGTCAGGGTGCGGCGGAAGAACTCGACATCGACGGCACCATCGACCACACCGCCAAGGACGCCGGCCTGCTGAACATCCAGATGCGCCCGGAACGGCGCAACACGGTGAAGCTGCTGCTGTTGTTCGACATCGGCGGCTCGATGGACGCGCACGTGAAGATCTGTGAGGAATTGTTCTCGGCCTGCAAGACCGAGTTCAAGCACCTGGAGTACTTCTACTTTCACAACTTCATTTATGAATCAGTGTGGAAGAACAACATGCGCCGCACTTCCGAACGCACTTCGACTCAGGATCTGCTGCACAAGTACGGCGCCGACTACAAAGTGATCTTTATCGGTGACGCCGCGATGGCGCCCTACGAAATCACCCAGGCTGGCGGCAGCGTCGAGCACTGGAACGAAGAGCCGGGTTACGTGTGGATGCAGCGCTTCATGGAGAAATACAAGAAGCTCATCTGGATCAACCCGTATCCGAAGGACACGTGGGGCTATACCTCGTCGACCAACATCGTCCGCGATCTGATCGAGGATCAGATGTATCCGCTGACGCTGCGCGGGCTTGAAGAAGGGATGCGGTTTCTTTCCAAATGACGACCTGATCGTTGCCATGCTCCGCGTGAAAATGCATCAAGTCATGCTCTGCGTCACAGGGACGCGGAGCGTCCCGGGCGGCATTCCCACGCGGAGCGTGGGAACGATCAACATCTTCGCCAGCAGGCTTTTAGCGATCTTTGAAGCGCTGCAAATATTGGACATGCTCGCGGTGCGCGACGTCCTGCACCACCGGCCTTAACCTCACCTTCGCTCCCGGCAGGCATTGCGCCAATTGTGCCAGTGCCAGCGGCGTCAACGCGCCCAAGCGCGGGTATCCGCCAATGGTCTGGCGATCGTTGAGCAACACGATCGGTTGGCCATCGGGCGGCACCTGCACCGCGCCCAGTGGAATCCCCTCGGAGATCATCGGCGCACCCTGATATTGCAACGCCGCGCCGAGCAGGCGGATGCCCATGCGGTCGGCGCGACTGTCGATGGTCCAGGTGCTGTTGAAGACATCGAACAGGCTCTGCCCGCTGAACTGGCCGATCTGAGCTCCGAGCACCAAGTCCAAAGACGCGTGCATTTTGAAATCCGGCCGCAGCGCCGAAGGCATTTCGCGCACCGCTGACGCTTCGCCGCTGTAACCGAGCGCCGCCCCTTTGGCGAGCGGAAGGCCCATGCCATCAAGTCCGCCCAATTCTTCTCGCAGTACCGTGGCACTGCTGCCCAGTACCTTCGGCGCGGCAAAACCGCCGGGGGCCGCCAGATAAACCCTGGCGCCGAGCAACGGCTGGGTGAAGCGCAATGTCTGCCCTTTCGCCAACCGGAAGCTGCGCCACGGCGCCAGCGGCTGGCCGTCGATCTGCGCGCCGAGATCTGCTCCTGCCAGCGCCAGCAGGCAATCCTCCTCAGCCACCACGGCAAAGCCGCCGAGGGTGATTTCAACCACCGCCGCATCCAGTTCATTACCCAACAGCCAATTGGCCCAGCTCATCGAACACCAGTCCGCCGCGCCGCCCTGGGTCACGCCCAGATGTCGCACGCCAAACCGCCCGGCGTCCTGCAACAGGCACAGCGGCGTGCTGGCTTCGATCGTCAATCGACTCATGGCAACGCCTCCAGTGGAGTGTCGTCGCCGCCCAAGCGTATGAATTCGGCGTGGTCGACCGCTTCGAAGCGCACCGTGTCGCCGGGTTGCATCAGGCTGTAGCCGTCGCGATGGCGATCGAAGAGTTTTGCCGGGGTGCGCCCGATCAGGTTCCAGCCACCGGGTGAGACCACCGGATACGCTGCGGTCTGCCGCTCGGCGATACCGACGCTGCCGGCGGCGACTTTCTTGCGCGGTGTGTTCAAGCGCGGCGCGGCGAGCATTTCTTCGACCAGGCCCATGAAGGCAAAACCCGGCGCAAAGCCAAGGGCGAACACCTGATATTCCCGTGCGCTGTGGCGACGAATCACCTCCTTCACCGCCAGCCCGCTGCGTTCGGCCAACAGGCTCAGTTCCGGGCCGACACTCAAGTCGTACCAGACCGGCAAGACGTGGCACTGCCCGGCACGGCGCGCATTCGGCGACAGATCGACCAGCGCTTCGGCGATCAAGTCACGCGCCTGAGCAGGACTCAACAGCGTCAGATCGTAATGCACCATCAACGTCGTGTAGGACGGCACCAGATCGATCAGTTGTGCACCAAACGCCGTGCGCAAGCGCTCGCTGGCGGCGAGCATCCACGGCATGTTGGCTTCGGCGATGTCATCGAACAGACGCAGCATCAGGCAATCCAGCGCCACCACTTCAACCCGTGGATTCATGACGCACTCGACTGCTGCAAGGCCTGACGAATACGCCGCACGGCGGCCACGGAACTGGCGTTGTCGCCGTGGACGCACAAGGTATTGGCGCGCAGGATCAAGGCGCTGCCATCGCTGGCGGTGAGCGCGCCGCCATCGGCGATGGTCAGCGCTTGCTCGATGATTTTTTTGGCATCGTGATGCACGGCGCCCGGCAGTTGCCGTGAGACCAGCCGGCCGCCACTGTCATAGGCACGATCGGCGAACGCTTCAAACCAAAGAGTTACGCCGTATTCATCGCCGATCTGCTGCGCCGCAGCGTTGTCTCGGGTCGCCATCAACATCAGCGGCAGGCTGCGGTCATACGCGGCCACGGCCTGCACCACCGCGCGCAATTGCGCCGGGTTGGCCATCATGTCGTTGTACATCGCGCCGTGGGGTTTGACGTAACTCACACGTCCGCCCTGCGCCTTGCAGATGCCGTCGAGGGCACCGATCTGGTAATGCAGGATGTCCTGCAGCTCTTGCGCGGAATAGGCCATGGAGCGCCGGCCGAATCCGACCAGATCCTGATAGGCCGGGTGCGCGCCAATCTGCACGCCGTGTTCGAGGGCCAGCGCCACGGTTTTGCGCATGATGCTCGGGTCGCCAGCATGGAAACCGCAGGCGATGTTGGCGCAATCGATGAAGGGCATGACCTCGGCGTCCAGACCCATGGTCCAGCTGCCGAAGCTCTCGCCAATGTCGCAATTCAATAGCAGGCGGCTCACGGTGAACACTCCTGTAGCTGCTGGTCTTTTTATCTGTAGGAGACTTCTGCGCAGGGTATCAGTTACTGCGCGACGAGTTGCTTGCCACGGGTTTCCGGCAGGCTCAGCGCCGCCAGAATCACCACGCCATATGACACCGCCGCGAAGGCGCCGATGCCCATGCTCAATGGCACTTTCTGGCTGAGCAGGCCGATCAGCAGCGGAAACAACGCCGCCAGTGCGCGGCCGATGTTGTAGCAGAAACCCTGACCCGAGCCGCGAATCCGCGTGGGGAACAATTCAGTCAGAAACGCGCCCATGCCGCTGAAAATCCCCGAAGCGAAGAAGCCCAGCGGAAAGCCCAGCCACAGCATCACGCCGTTGCTGACCGGCATCTGCGTGTAGAGCAGAACGATGGTGAACGAGCCGACCGCGAACAAGATGAAATTCTTTTTCCGCCCGAGCAGGTCGGTCAGATACGCGCTGATCACATAGCCGACGTAGGAACCGACGATCACCATCGCCAGATAACCGCCGGTGCCGAGCACGCTCAAGCCACGTTCGTTCTTGAGGAAAGTCGGCAGCCAGGAGGTGATCGCGTAGTAACCGCCCAGCGCACCGGTGGTCAGCAAGGAAGCGCGAAACGTGGTGAAGAGCATGCCGGGGGCAAAGATCTCGTAGAACTTCGCCGGGTTCTCTGGTGTTTGTGCTGCTTTGGCTTCGCGATAGATTTCCGGATCTTTTACCAGGCGACGGACAAAAATCACGAATATCGCCGGCACGATGCCAAGGATGAACAGCGCGCGCCAGGCGTCTTCCGCTGGCAGCACCGAGAACAGCAACGCGTACAGAATCGCCGTCAGGCCCCAGCCCAGCGCCCAGCCGGATTGCACCATGCCCACCGCTTTGCCGCGATCCTTGGCGCGGATCACTTCACCGATCAGCACCGCGCCGGCGGTCCATTCACCGCCGAAACCGAAGCCCATCAGGGTGCGCGCGATCAGCAATTGTTCGTAGTTTTGCGCGAAGCCGCAGAGGAAGGTGAAGAAGGCGAACCACAGCACTGTCAGTTGCAGGGTGCGCACGCGGCCGATGCGGTCGGAGAGAATCCCGGCGACCCAACCGCCGATGGCCGAGGCAATGAGGGTGCTGGTGTGAATCAGCCCCGCTTCGCCAGTGGTGATGCCCCACATCGCGATCAGCGTCGGCACAACGAAGCTGAGCATCTGCGTGTCCATGCCGTCCAGACCGTAGCCGATCTTGCAGCTCCAGAACGTGCGGCGCTCCTGCTGGTTGATGTTGCGATACCAGTCGAACGGCCCGGGGCGCGTCACTGGCTTGGATAACGGGAGGGTGTCGGGAGCACTCATGGCAAATCTCCGCAGGGCTTTTATTGGTCTTGTTCGAAGCTCCGACGACGCCTATCGTGGGAACCGGATGCGCCGATTTTTCGTCGCCCTGCCCTGCGCCGTCCAACGAATAAAAACCCGCCTTAGGCATAAGAAAAATTTGTCAGCCGAGCCTTGTCCATGAATCTGAAGTTTCTCGAGACCTTTGTCTGGGTCGCGCGCCTGAAGAGTTTTCGCCTGACCGCCGACAAGCTGTTCACCACCCAGGCGTCGATTTCCAGCCGCATTGCGGTACTCGAAGGCGAACTGGGCGTGAAGCTGTTTCTGCGCGATTCACGCGGAGTCAGCCTGACCCCGGAAGGCCTGAAAGTGCTCGATTATGCCGAGCAGATGCTCGACACCATGGCGGCGCTGAAACAATCGATCGAAACCCGTTCGAGCAAGGTCGGCCGGGTGCGTATCGGCGTGATGGATACGGTGATTCATACCTGGCTGAGCCCACTGGTGGCGCAGATGACCGATCTATACCCACGGGTGGAAATCGAACTGGTCGCGGATACTGCGCTGAACCTCTGCGATCAGCTGCAAAAGGGCTTTCTCGATCTGGTGTTGCAAACCGATCTGATCCGCCACGAAAGCGTGCGCAGCCTGGAGTTGGCCAGCCATCCGCTGGGCTGGATCGTCGCCAGCAATTCGATCTACAACCGCGACTACGCCGACCTCGCCGAACTGGCGCAGGAGCGGATCATCACCTACTCGAAAAACTCACGACCGCATCAGGATATCGTCGCCCTGATGCAGGCCAACGGCGTCATGGCGCCACGCTTGAATTGCGTGAATTCGGTGTCAGCGATCACCCGGTTGTTGGGCGATGGCTTCGGTATCGGCGCGCTGCCGCCGGTGCTGGTGGCCGAGGAACTGGCGCGTGGCGAATTGATCTTGCTCGACATCGAGCAGCGGCCGGCGAATCTGCCGGTGGTGGTGTCGTGGCGGGTCGGGGTTGAGTGGGTCGAGGAGATTGTGACGTTGTGTCAGCAGGTGCTAGCGGGGTATGCGCACAAGGTCGGCAAGGACTGCATCACCCTCACTGGATGATTAGTGGCGAGGGGATTTATCCCCGCTCGGCTGCGCAGCAGTCGTGATTGCGGCCAACGCGGTCTTTCAGAGGTACCGCATTTGCAGGTTTTGGGGCTGCTGCGCAGCCCAACGGGGATAAATCCCCTCGCCACAGACCCCACTCACCACAGAACTCATTCACCACAGAGCCCATTCACCACAGAGCCCACTCGCCACAGAATCCCCCATGCCATAAGGCCTCTGTTGCGAGAGGGGATTGAGAAGGTCTTACAAACCGCGCACGTCGCGATCTTCGATCGGTCGGCTCTGGCGCAGGCGGCGGCCGCCGAGGACGACCCAGTCGATCAGGCGGAACAGGCATTCGATGCCGAACGACAGCAGCAATGCGCCGCTCATGCCCCAGATCATCGCCTCGGGCGTCAGCAGGATCTGATAGCTGTAACCGTTCCAGGTTTCCTTGCGAATATCCGGATCGGCGGCCAGCACCACTTGCAGGAAGCGCACATACCACGGGCCTTGCATCGCCTGGAATTGCTTGTCCAGCGCGACCTGGCGGGTCAGCAAGGTGTTCAGGCTGTCGGCATCGCTGCGGAAAATCGGGTCTTCGCTGGCCCGGTAATGCGCGACCAGCGCCTGCATGTCGCCTTTGAAAAACTGATCGGCCGTGCCTTGGAAACCACGCAGGCCGGTCTGCGCTTCGATCAGATGCGCTTCGACACGCTGGGCGTAATCGTTGATAAACCCCGGCACTTGGACACCGATCAACAGGCCCGCCGCAAACAACACCAGCCGTAGATAACTGAGCAACATGGGTGCAAATCCTTATTCGGTCTTGCCCTGGCTGACGCATTCGCCGCGTCGCCACAGGCTCCATTGGCCCGGTTCGTAGCGGGTCCAGGTTTCGTTTTCGGTCAGAGGCTCGGTGGCAATCACCGTGACCACATCGTTGGGCGTGGTTTCGGCCTGGAAGTCGACAATCACATCGACATCCTTGAGCCGCGCCGGGCCGAACGGTGCGCGGCGGGTGATCTGAGCGAGTTTGGTCGAGCAGTAACAGAACAGCCAGTCACCGTCGCTGAGCAGGCAATTGAACACGCCTTTGCTGCGATATTCGGCGCACGCTGCGACCAGATCCGGCAGCAGCACTTCGATATCGACCGGCTCGGGGAAGGCTGCGCGTACCCGGTTGAGCAGGTCGCAGAATGCCGCTTCGCTGTCGGTATCGCCGACCGGGCGGTAGAAACTCTTGATCGGAGTGAAGTCGGCGAGCTGGCCGTTGTGCGCGAAACACCAGTTGCGCCCCCACAGTTCGCGGACGAACGGGTGGGTGTTGGACAGGCAGACCTTACCGACGTTGGCCTGGCGGATGTGGCCGATGACCACTTCGCTCTTGATCGGATAGCGCTGCACCAGGTTGGCCACTTCCGACTCGCTGCTCGCTGCCGGGTCCTGAAACAGACGCAAGCCACGCCCTTCGTAGAAGGCAATGCCCCAGCCGTCGCGGTGCGGGCCGGTGCGGCCGCCGCGCTGCATCAGGCCGGTGAAGCTGAACACGATGTCAGTCGGCACGTTGGCACTCATGCCCAGTAATTCACACATGTGCGGACTCTCGGGTTACAGACGCGGCTCGACCCGCATACGCTGCGGATTGTTCGGTACTGGCGGGCGGCCGTAGCGGTCGTCACCGGCGCCACCGAATGGCTGATCGTCGTCGCGCTCTTCGGCACGGGCGGCGGCCTTGGCGGCCTCGGCGCGTTCACGCCGGGCTGTCGAGGCACGCTCGATCGGCAGGCGGATCAAGACGAAAACCAGATACACCCCGAAGGCGATCATGCCGTACATGAACAGATCGGAAACCGCGCGCCAGGCGTTGTTGCCGACCTTGAACAGCATGTCCAGGGCGGTGATGGCGATGGCCGGTGCTACTTTGGCCTTCACCGGATCGACGATGGTCGGGCTGAACAGCAACACCGCCATCAGCACACGCAGCGGCTCGCGCAGCCAGCGCCACATCCAGGTGGTCAGGCGCATCCATACCAGCAGGCAGCCCACGGCGGCAAAGGCGTAAAGGCCCCAGGCGATCAGATAGTCGTTCTCGGTCATGGTGTCCATGGCAAGGCAGGCAAATTGGCGCTTATAGTAACGACTTTTCGCCCATGCGGCTTGTCCCAATACCAGACGGCCACTGTTATCCCTGTGGGAGCGAGCTTGCTCGCGAATGCGGTGTGTCATTGCAGCAAAAGTCATCTGCCAGGACGCCTTCGCG
>NZ_WBRZ01000014.1:0-44994 GCF_008923895.1 Pseudomonas sp. GXM4 | reverse complement strand
GTTCCAATGGGACGCAGAGCGTCCCCGGCTGCATTCCCACGCGGAGCGTGGGAACGATCAAGAGGGAGAGAGGGTTACTTCTTCATGATCGAGGTGAACAGTTCGGATTCGAGCAGGCGCTGCAACCAGGCCTGCAAGCGAACATAAGGCGTCTGCGCGAACCACTCGCGATCAACATGAGCGAACTGCCGGACGAAGGGCAGCAGGGCGATGTCGGCGAGACTGAGCCGGTGACCCAGCAAATAGTCGTGGTCTGCGAGCGTCAGATCCAGATAGTGGGCGATCATCTCGCACTGCATGCGATAGACCTCCATCGGTTGCTCTGGATAACGCTCAGCGTATTTGTAGTGGTTCAACGAAGTCTTGAATCGTTGATCGTTCGTCTCGATCAGCATGTCCATGATGACGTCAGCTCCCGGATCATCCTTGAACAACCAATCATCCGGATCATTCTGCGCCAACGCCCAGCGCATGATCTGCAGACTCTCATCGATCACCACGCCATCGGCATTCAGCACCGGCACGGTGCCCTTGGGCGAGAGCGCGAGCATTTCCGCCGGCTTGTTCTTGAGGCTGACCTCAACGATCTCCACCGGCACGCCCGCATAACGCAGGGCCATTCGCGCACGCATCGCGTAAGGGCAGCGGCGGAAGGAATACAGCGTGTTCATTTCACCTCCAGCGTGCTCAAACCATTGCCCTGGCGCCGCACCTGAATCTGCACCGGGATCCGTTCGTGCATTTCCTGCACATGGGAAATCACCGCCACCTTGCGTCCCTGCGCCTGCAAGCCATCGAGCGCGTCCATCGCCAATTGCAAGGATTCCGGATCTAGGCTGCCGAAACCTTCGTCGATAAACAGCGATTCGATTTTCAGCGTGCTCGACGCCATCGAGGCCAGACCCAGCGCAAGGGCGAGTGATACGAGGAACGTCTCGCCGCCGGAAAGCGAATGCACCGAACGCAGTTCGTCGCCCATCTCCGTGTCCATCACCAGCAGGCCGAGCATGCTGCCGCCGCGTTTGAGGCGATAGCGTTTGACCAGTTGGCGCAGCTGCGCGTTGGCGTGATGCACCAGCAGGTCGAGGTTGTAGGCCTGGGCGATCTTGCGGAAGATGTCGCCGGTGGCCGAGCCGATCAAGGCACTGAGTCGCGCCCAGCGCTGGTACTCGGCATAGGCGTCGGCGATCTGCTGGGCCAGCGCCTGATTGGCGTTCTGCCGGCGCTGGTCTTCCGCCTGTTCGGCGCGCAGTTCGGCGCACTGCTGCTCGCTGACGGCGAACTGGTTTTGCAGCTCGGCGAGGGCGCTGTCCAGCTGTTGGGCATCAAGATTGCCGTCCTGCCGGGTCTGGTGATCGAGCAGACGCTGATCGCGCTCCTGCAACAGGACCTGCGCCTGTTCGATGGCTTTTTCGTTGTGCTGAAGGGTCTGGCGCAGCGTGGCGACTTGCCCGTCGTCGAAGCGCAGCAAGTCTTCGAGGCCGCCGTCATCCAGTTCCGGATGGCTGGCGCGCCAATCGGCGATCTTGCCGGCGAGTGCCTGGTCTTCAGCTTGCAGTGCTTGCAGGCGTTCCTGCTGAGACTTGAGCTCTGCAGCGATTTGCACCAGCTGCGTGCGCACGCTTTGCAGCTCCTCAGCGGTACGGGTTTCGGCGCTACGCGTCTGTTCCACCGCGTGTTCCAACTGCTGCTGCCAATGCTCGGCGTTGCTGTGCTCGCCAAGTAACTGCGCGAGTTTTTCCTGACAGCTTTGCTGCTGCTCGGTCAACGCCGTGAATTGCTGTTCGGCACTGTGCAGCTGCTGAGTGCGCAGCTGCTGGCGATCCTGTTCTTTCTCCAACGTCTGCTGGCGTTGCTGCTGTTCGCTCAGCTCTTCCTTTTGCTGTTCGAGCTGGGTCAAACGTTCGGCGATCTGCCGGTCCAGCTGCATGAACGTTGCCGCCGGCTCCAGGCGCAAGGCTTCGAGCGTGTCGGCGGGCAGCAGCGGGCCGAACGCGCTGAGTTCTTCTTCAAGGCGCTGACGGTCGCTGTTGAGTTCATGCTGCTGATGGCTCAGCTGTTGCGCCGCTTGCTGATGCGCTACCTCGGCCTGACGCAATTGTTGCGACAAGCGCGCCGCGTCCTGTTGCAAGGTGAGCAGCGCACTTTGGCGTTGTTCGTCCTGAGTGATGCTCTGATTCAACTGCTCGGTCTGGCGGCTGAGCCAGGCGTCGCGTTTGTCGGCGTCCTGATTGAACAGTTGCGCGGCCAGCGGATGCGCGTCGAGGCTCGGCGCCAGGGCTTGTTGCTGCGCCGCGAGTTGTTCCTGTTGCTGGAGCAATTCTTTCTGTTGCGCGATCACGCCACCGACTTCGCCGCGCAGCTCAATCAGTTTTTCCTTGAGCTGATCGACCACTTGCTGGGCGTTGGCCTGTTCGCTTTCATCGTGACGGCCAAGGCTTTGCAACAGCGCTTCGGGCTGGTGATAGGGATGCTCGTTGCTGCCGCAGACCGGGCAGGGCTGATCGTCCTGCAACTGCGCGCGCAACTCTTCGACACTGGCACTGCGCGCCAGCCGCTGACGTTCAAGCAGCTCGCGAGTGACGCTGAGGGTCTGCTCGGCGACGGTCAGTTCGGCCTTGGTTTTCACACCGTCCTGGGTTAGACGTTCACGTTGCTGCTGCGCGTCGAGCTGACGTTGTTGCAACTCGGCGCTGCGCTTGTCGAGATCCTGCCGAGTCGCCCACAGGCGCGACAGGTCTTCGATCGCGCGTAGCTGCTTGCGGTTGTCCTGCAACAAGGTGCCGAGCAGGCCGATCTGTTCGGCGACTGCGTCCGGCTCTGCGCCGGCCTCTTTGAACAGCACTTCCAGTTGCTGTTTGTGCGAGGCCAGTTGCTCAGCACTGTGCGCGGCGTTCTGTTCGAGCGACGCCAGTTCGCTCTGGCCCTTGTTCAAGCGGTTGCCGATCAGCATCAACTGTTGCAAACGGTCGCGATAGGCGCTCCAGGCATCGCTCAACGGCGCCAGATGGGCACTCTGCTCAAGCTCGGTGGCGATGCGTTGCAAACGCTCGGCGACCTCAGCCTGTTTTTCCTGCAAGGCCTGAATCGCGCTCTGGCCATCCTTGAACGCTTGCTCGGCGGTTTGTCGGGCTTCGGCGCTGCTGGCAGTGTCCTTGATCAGGCGGGCGAGGGTGCTTTGTTCTTCAAACGCCTGACGCAGCAACGGCGCATTTTCGCTCTGGCGTTGTTGCGCTTCGCTCAGGGCGACTTTTGCTGCGTCGAGGTTCTGTTCCAGCTGCGTCTGGCGTTCCCCGAGTGCCGCGTGTTGTTGGGTGTGCGCGGCAATCTGCGCCGCCAGTGGTGTCAGCAGCGCATCGAGCTCGGCCTTGCGCGCGAACTGATGGCGTTGCGGGCCAAGCTGTTCCAGACGCGTCAGTTTCACCCGCTCGCCGGCCAGGGCCTGCCATTGCTGTTGCGCGGTTTGCAGTTGTTCGCTGGCCGCTTGCTGCGCTTCCTGCAACTGACGCAAATCCTTCAGCCAACTGTGTTGTTGCTCAAGTTGTTTGAGCTGCGCCTGTTGCGCCTTCATCTGTTGCTGCGCGGTGTTGAAACGCTCGTCGAGTTCGGCACGAGCTTCCGGCGCCAAAGGCGTCACACCGGTAGCCTGATCCTGCAACAGCTTGTGCGCTTCGCGGGCTTCTTTGGTCTTGTCGAAGGCGCGGCGGCCGAGGCGGGTGTACAGCGCGGTGTCGGTGAGTTTTTCCAGCAGTTCACTGCGGTCGTTGTCGTCAGCCTTGAGGAACGCGCTGAACTCACTCTGCGCCAGCAGCACAGCGCGAGTGAACTGTTCAAAGTTCAGGCCCAGCGCGGCTTCCAGCTGGGTTTTGTATTCGCCTTTCTGGCTGGCGAGCAGTTGATCCTGATCGATGTCGCGCAGGCTCTGCCGACTGGCCTGGAGTTTGCCACCAGCCTTCTCGCGAGCACGATTGGCTTCCCAGCGCGCGCGATAGCGGCGGCCATCGACGCCGACAAAATCCACTTCGGCATAGCCTTCACCAGTGCCACGACGCAGCAAGGTGCGCGGGTCGCCAGTGGCGATCTCTCCGTCAGCATCCGGGACTTTGGCATCGCGACCGGTGTTGTTCAGGCGCGGCACGGCGCCGAACAGCGCCAGACACAACGCATCAAGCAGCGTGCTCTTGCCAGCGCCGGTCGGGCCGGTGATTGCGAAAAGGCCGGCGCTGGCCAGCGGTTCAGCGGTGAAATCAATCTCGAACGGCCCGGCCAGCGAGGCCAGGTTCTTCAAACGAATGGCGAGAATTTTCATGGCTGCTCGCCCTCCAGTTGCACGTCCTGCAGCAGTTCGGCGAAGTCCTTGAGCGTCTGCTCGTCGACCTCGCTGCCGTAATTGTCGAGCCAGGCGCGGCTGAACAGTTCCTGCGGGGTGAGCTGGTCGAGTTCGATCAGCGTGCTGCCGTCATCGCTGCCATCGGCGTTACGATTGCCGGCGTATTCAGCGGCAATGCGCACCAGTCGCACGGCTTTGCCCTGCAGTGCGGTTTCCACTTGATGGCGCAGATCCGGCTGCGGCTCGTCAAGACGTACGCGCACTTCCAGCCATGGTTGGCGCTGAGTTTCGGCGAGCAGATCGATGTTCGGCAGATCGGCGAGTTGCAGCAGAATCTCGGCCAGCGGCGCCGGGCCGATGCGCTGCAGATTGACCGAGCGCGGGATCAGTTTCGGCTCGACGCTGACCAGTGTTTCACCGTCGAGGACCACATCGAGAATCTGATGCTGATAACCGATTTCGGAGAACGACAGCGGAATCGGCGAGCCGCTGTAGCGAATGCGCTCCTCGCCGTTGACCTTCTGCGGCTTGTGCAAATGGCCGAGGGCGACATAGCTGATGCTTTCGCCGAACAGGCTGGCGGGCAGCGCTTCGGCATTGCCGATGATCAGGCTGCGCTCGGAATCCTCCGACACCGAGCCCCCGGCCATGTGCGCGTGGCTGATAGCGATCAACGCCTGCCCGGGCTGGCGCTTGGCATTCGCCGCCGCGATCAGCCATTCATGCACCTGACCGATGCCGCGCAGATAGTTGTCACCCAGATGCGCGCCAGTGACTTCCGCCGGGCGCAAGAATGGTAGCGCCAGGCACCACGCGGCGATTTCTCCCTGGGCATTCGGTAGCGGCAGCAGCAGGCGCTCGGCATCGAGTTGCCCGTCATCCAGCCACAGCACCCGTCCCAACGCGTGAGTGCGCAAACGCCGCATCAACGGCGCCGGCAGTTCGATCCGCGAGCCGGAATCATGGTTGCCGGCAATCATCACGATGGTCAGCAGCGGCTGCTGTTCGTGAGCGCTGACGATGAAATCGTAGAGGCGTTCCTGCGCTTTGACCGGCGGATTGACCGTATCGAAGATGTCCCCGGCAATCAGCAGCACATCCGGCTGCGCCAAGTGCAACTGGCGCAGCAGCCATTCGAGAAAACACGCGTGCTCGAAATCGCGCTCCTGGCCGTGCAGGTTTTGCCCAAGGTGCCAGTCGGAGGTGTGGAACAGACGCAAGGTGGACTCCGCATTTTGATCAAGAGGGTGGCCGCGAGGAACAAAGGGCGGCGAGAGGAGGGGAGTTTACTGGCAAATCACGCCCCTTGCCTTGTCGTGTGTCTGCTTGCACCGACAGCGGCGAATATTTCGGTAATCGGCCGATGCGGGTAGCGCTTGTGCATCTGCCGCACCAGCTCGCTCATCCGCAACAACTCTTCGCTCGGCTTGGCCCATTGCTCTTTCGGCAATGGCTCGGACCATTCGCGCATGACTTCCGGCAGCGCCTGCTTGCCGATTCTTTCCAGCCGACGAATTTCCCATTCGAGCAGACGGTTGGGAATCGTCCATAAGGTCATGACGTGATACAGGTACCAGAAGAACCCCGACAACCGCGAGCGGCGGCCTTCATGGATCTCCTGATGCATCCGCGCGCGGGCATTGTGGAATGTATGCAGGCCTTCGTGGGGTGGGTCGTCCGGGCCTTGCAGGTCTTGCAGGTCCTGGATCGATTTGAGGTCGTTGACCTCGTACTCCATGTAGCCGCGAATCGCTTCCCAGTGGCTGATCGCGAGCTCCAGGCCGGCGCATTGGAATTCGAGGCTGGTTAGGGTTTCGCCGTGATCAAAACCGATGCCCATGCCGTATTGGCGATGGACGCCGAATTGGGTGGCGCCTTTGGCTTCGATGATCCAGGCGCTGAGCGACTCCCACGGGATAAAGACCGGTTCGGCGGCGCCTTGGGGCATGAAACAGACTTCGCGGCGTTGACGGTTGAAGCGGGTTGGGATGAGGGAGAGGCGTTTTTTGTGGACGTGGTGCCAGACGCCCAGGTTAATACACAAACAACAAAAAATGGTCAAAGAGCCCGTACCAATCAAAGCATCGAAAACTCCTTCGATGGCGCCGCATATGTCATTCCACCGCGAACCTGCCAGAAAAAACATAAAACCAGCAATTGCGGGAAAAAGGCACGTGATCATGAAGGTTGCACTAAAGGGCAACCCTACTGTTACCTGCCACATGAACACTTGCGGCGGTCCTATCCCGAATTCCATGTAAACATCATTGAGCTCACCGATATGTGGGCCATAAGGGGGCATCGGTGTGGGCAGTGGCAACGGTGCGAGATAGGTGATCTTTCCGCTTGGAAACGGCTCTACATCGCCCGCTTTTCTGATCACCTCACATTGCGCATCAACAAGAGGCTCATTGTGATTATTCAGCATGGTCAGCCCTTCCGAGGTATTGATTTTCAACCAGCAGAACCATCGGGTTTTCCTTGGCCGACCCGGTAGCAACCACTGAGAAATGGCCGCCACCCCGAGGGTCTCCCACTTTGTCCAAGATCAACCGAAACATCCGCGTCCAACGCGGTCCTCTGTGGGAGCGAGCCTGCTCGCGAAGGCGCTCAAACAGGCAAAAACCTCCCACCCTCTGGCCACAAAACTGCTCAACATCAGCACTCAGCTCGCCTGCAAACCTCAGCGAAAATCTGCGTAATCGGCCGATGCGGCTGGCGCTTGTGCATCCGCCGCACTTGTTCGCTCAGCCGCAACAACTCTTCACTGGGCTTGGCCCATTGCTCTTTCGGCAGCGGCTCGGACCAGGCACGCATGACTTCCGGCAGCGCCTGCTTGCCGATTCTTTCCAGACGGCGCACTTCCCATTCGACCAGACGATTGGGAATCGTCCATAAAGTCATGACGTGATACAGGTACCAAAAAAATCCCGACAACCGCGAGCGGCGGCCGTCACGGATCTGCTGGTGCATCCGCGCGCGGGCGTTACGAAAAGTGTGCAGGCCTTCGTGGGGCGGGTCGTCCGGGCCTTGCAGATCCTGCAAATCCTGAATTGATTTGAGGTCGTTGACTTCGTACTCCATGTAACCGCGAATCGCCTCCCAATGGCTGATCGCGAGCTCCAGGCCGGCGCATTGGAATTCCTGGCTTATGAGGGTTTCACCTTGGTAGAAACCGATGCCCATGCCGTATTGGCGGTGGATGCCGAACTGGGTGGCGCCCTTGGCTTCTATGATCCAGGCGGACAGCGATTCCCATGGGACGAAGACAGGTTCGGTGGCGCCTTCGGGCATGAAGCAGACTTCGCGGCGTTGACGGTTGAAGCGGGTTGGGATGAGGGTGGCGCGGGTTTTGTGGACGTGGTGCCAGACGCCTAGGCCAATAAACAAGGCAATTAAACCCGTTGAGAAAGCCAATTTGTAAATGGCAAAAAAAATACCCTCAATGACTTCTTTAATGAACTCCCAGCTATCACCTAACAGAAGTCCTATAAACCCTCCCATCAGTGGATATAGGAACGCGATCATTAATGTGCCGCTGAATGGTCCGCCTAAAATGACTTGCCAAGAAAAAACCTCCAGTGTCCCTAAACCGAAATCCATATAAACGTCATTCAGTTCACCAATATGCCGACCGTAAGCTGGCATTGATGTTGGTAATGGCAAGGGCGCGAGATAGGTAATTTTTCCGCTCGGAAACGCCTCAATGTCACCGGTCTTTCTAGGCTGTCGAAGCGGGCGAGTTGCTAATGGATCATCGTGATTATTCAGCATGGTCAGCTCTTTCTAACAGGTGAGCCTCAACCAGCAAAACTGGAGGTTTTTCTTTGACCTGTTGGGGAGTAACAACCCCAAAATGACCCTCACCACGCGGATCGAGGTGAATGACGCGAGTTCGAGATGCCCATTCACCCTTTTTATTCAATGTCTGAACGCACACAGCCAATTCCAGCGTTTCTTTCGCGGGAACAAATTCCGACCCGAGGCCCGCTGGATACTGGAGACAAAGTATCAGTCCTTCTGGGCTGGACTTCACGATGCGCAGGCTGCTTAAAATCTCGTCACTAATGACATCTCGCTGCTCTCGTGGTGCTCCTCGACTGTGCAGCGGAATTGAAATGCGGTGCGCGCCGATACCTAAACGCGAGGTTGGGTTGCCGCCAAACGGACGCAGCAGATCATTCAGCGTTAGGGTCGGCAATGCTAAGTGAATATCGCTGGGTTTGGCTTTGAATAACAGATCCTTCAGCCAAGAGTCGTACAGATTTGGGCCAAGCTGCGCGTAAGGTGCGTGAATTAAAAAAGCCAGATAACTTTGATAGTCATCAAGTGAGTGGTCGCCACGCATCTCGCTATCCCTACTCCACGGTGTGATTTTCAACCATTTATCGTGAGCACTGATGTTGTAGCGGCTGTACAGCAAGCTACCCCCCAGCTCTAGAACAGTAAAAAGTGCTCCAGCGAGATTGAAGCGGAAAAAGACGGTGGATAAACGTGTGCCAGCAGCGGCCCAAGCAGCTCTACGAGCGGCATTACTTGACGCCTTCAATACCTTGAATGTGGAGTGGACAGTGTTGGTCAAACCATAGCCACTAACTGATGTCATGCCACCAGCTCCCATCGTCGCCAATGCAGCTGCGCTTTGCGCCGAATGATTTCCACTGCGAACCGCCTGTTCCCAGTTTTTGCGTTGCGTGACAATACTGTTCGTAGAAGAAGCCAACCCTGACAAATATGTAAAAAAACCCAATCCCACATGCAATTTCCCCATCTGCACGTGCACGGTCTGCAAGGCATGGAGCTGAACGCTTGCCACTAGAGAAGCGCAGCGAACTTTTAACGCCGTATCAGCAAGACTTTGTGCGGCACTAAATCCCGCCGCTCCCGTTGCAACGACTGAATTCATCAACGAGGTCCACACTCTTTCATTTACAGCCTGCCTGCGCAGCTCCCGATAAACCCCCACCAAATTCACCACCTGCACCAACACCACCAACAATCCCATCCCCTCCGTCCGCACCAGACTCGCCTTCGAAACCCCCGCCACCCCCGCGCGAATATTCTCCAACAACCCGCGCAATTCCCGGTGCTGCGCCGGCGGAAACACCACCGTCACGCCCGCTTTCGCCGGTGTGGCGCCATACAGTCGCGCCGAGCGATCAGGCACCTCATCAATCGGGCTTAACGCTGCCGCGAGGCGGCCTTCGAACAGCGCCAGTTGCGTGCGCACGCGGACGATTTCCTGCTGCAATTCCACCGCCCGGGCGGTTTTGTGGCCCTGGCGGTTTTTGTTGTGGGTGAGCTGGTTGCGTTCGCGGTTGAGGGTTTTCAGGTAGTCGCGTTCGCGCAGCACTTCCTTGATCGTGGCTTGCAGCGCCGCTTGTTCCGCCGGAGTGGACACAGTGAAGGTCACGCCGCTGGTTCGCGCGGCGTCGAAGACGCGCAGGCGCAGGGCTTTGGGCAGGCGCTGGAACAGTTCGTCGAGGTCGGGGATTTTCTCGCCGGCAAGATCGAAGCCTTCCAGCGCCCGGCTCAGGCCGAGGTTCAGCGCCGGGCTGTAGGTGTCCTGCACCGCATCGGCGAGGACGCGGCTGTGTGCGGGCAGATCGTCGAGGGCCGGCAGCTGCGGCTGCTCGATGCTCTGCAATTTGGCCAGCCAGTCCGGCAGGTTGTTGAACATCGCCATGCCGGCGTTGAACAGCGTTGAATATTGCCCGGCCTGTTCGGTCTGCAAGCGCAGCGGCAAGGTGTAAAACAGCGGGCGGGTCAGTTGCGGGTGTTGTTCGAGGTAACCGAGCATTTGCTCATTGGCCGCGTCGCTACGGCCGATGTCCTTGAGGCAAGCGTATTCGCTGGCGAGCGCCTGATCGATCTGCACTTGGCCGTCGAAATACCACGCCGAGCGATGGAAACGCCCGGCGCACAGCAGTTGCGCGCGATCGGCGGTGATGCGTTCGAGCAGGCGATTCCAGCGTCCGAGGTTGTCGCGATGACTGTTCAGCACCTCGTCCATGGCCGGACGGTCGATCAGGTCATTGATGCCGCGTTTGCCGCTGAGCAACGGGCCGTCGAGCACGTCTTTCATGCGCCGACTCTGATCTTTGCCGAGCTCGACCAGTGTGCTGAGGTGGCGCTCGACGAAGTCGGCCGGGGCGACTTCGAGAAAATATTCACGGGTATAAAAGCGTCGATCCGCCTCGGCGGTGACGCGAGCATGTGCGGTGAAATCCGGGGCGACGCCGTCGAAACGGTTCAGCGCCAGTGACTCGTCCAGTGCCTTTTCGCGCTGTTGCTGCAGTTCAGGTCGAGCCTGGGTATCGGTCGGGACAACCTCACCACCTTTGTTCAAATACTCGAGCAGCGCCTGCCGGGTATTTTCCCGATCCGGCTCGGGCAATTGCTCCAGTTCAGCGAACAATGCCTGGGCGCGCGGATCGTCGCTGGCCTTGGCCAGGGTGTCGAAATCCTGAGCGCCGAGCTGGCTCAGCGACTCGATGTAACTGGCCAGCAGATAGTCGCGCTCGTTGTTGTCGGTGTTGCTCCACTGCTCGATCCAGCCGACCACCAGGTCCTGATAATCGGCCAGATCGCGCATCACTCCGAGGTCGTCGTTGACCAGCAGAAACAGCGTGTCGTCCTGATAAGGTCCGCGCACCCGACCAAGAAATTCGCCGATATGCGCCTCGCGAAAACGTCGCGGGTTTTCCCACAGATAAGGTTCGCGTTCGTGCTCCGGCGCATCGCTGACCTGCACCGCCGGCATCCGCGTGGCGTCTGCCTCGGCCAGCGGTTTCGCTGTGCAGGCCACTTCCGCCAGCCACTGTTTCGCCTGGGCCACGGTGAGCAGATGCTCGCCGCCGATCAGACAATGCACCGGGCCGAGATCGACCGCCTGCATGAAGTGCTCGCGTTCCTCCGCGCTGTCCAGCACCTGTCGGCATTTCGCCGCGCTCAACTGCACATCGGCGAAGGTCACGTAGAGGGTGCTTTTGCGCGAAAAGATCAACGCCGGACGTTCTTCGATGGCGCTGCGCTGATCCTCGCTGACGCTTTTGCCGCGATGCAGCAATGCGCTGATCACGCCGTCGAGCACGCGATATTCGTACAGCTCACCGCTGAGACTGTCGACGATGTACAGCCAGCCATCGCGCAGGCGGCGGATGCCCATGGGGCGCGTGGTCAGGGTGTACGGCAGCGTGAGCTCGGTGCTGGGATCGAAGGGTTTTTCGACAAGGCCGTACGCGAGGGGCAGCAGTTGCACGTGGGTGTTGCGCAAGGGGCAGGCGGCGGGGCCGATGATCGGGGCTTTGGACGCTGCGGCTGCCGCGAGGTTGGCGGGGTGCATCATTGAGCACATTTCCCTGTATCTGTTTGTGACAGAGAAATGTGCGTGTATCTGGAAAACGACAGCAGTCAGATCTTTCTGTGTTTTGCGTAGGAATCGAACACTCGGGATGAAACTTACGAGGGATCGACTGAAATCTTACAGATGTTGCTTCGGATGAATCGTGAGTAACCCTGAAGGCGTACCCGCGCTCGCAAACCGACGCTGATAAATAGATCCGTTAACAAGCTCATTGCCTACGGATTTGAGCCGTACCGCTCATCGAAATCGATTTTTCGACGCATCCATTAATTGACGCCAAAATAGTGGCCATCTAATATCGCGCCACTATTTTGATACTAGTGCGCTATTGCAGGGATGCCAGCGACGCTTTGCGCTCATCCGCGCTGCTGTCCGGCCGAGCATGGCACCTGATCAAACCGATTATTGCCCGTTGCAGGATCTTCTACATGGACGTTCGCCAGTACGCATTCCTCGCTCGCCAGCCTTCTGCCGTCGTGGCCAAACGCGAGGAGTTCCTCGGCATGCCCAAGCGCGGACTGGCGTTCATGCTGGCCAACGTCATGTTCTGGCAACCGCTGTGGGCGCAGGCCGACGGCATCGTCGTGGCCAACCCGAATACCACGCTGGACCGTGCCGGCAACGGCGTGCCGATCGTCAACATCGCCACGCCCAACGCCAGTGGCGTGTCGCACAACCAGTTCCACGATTACAACGTCGGCGCACAAGGCGTCATCCTCAACAACGGCGCGACTCAAACTTCGAACACGCAACTGGGCGGCCACGTCATTGGCAACCCGAATCTGAAGAACAGCGGTTCGGCGCAGGCGATTCTGAACGAAGTCATCAGCGGCAACCCGAGTCAGTTGCGCGGTTACACCGAAGTGGCCGGGCAGTCGGCGCGGGTCATCGTCGCCAACCCCTATGGCATCACCTGCAATGGCTGCGGTTTCATCAACGCACCTCGGGTGACGCTGACTACCGGTAAACCAGTGCTGGAAAACGGTCGGCTGGATCGCTTTCAGGTCGATCAGGGCAGCGTGGCTATCGAAGGCGCGGGCATCAACGCGACCAATATCGACCGTTTCGAAATCATCACCCGCAGCGCCAAGATCAATGCGCAGATTCAAGCGCAGAACCTGACCATCGTCGCCGGTCGCAACGACGTCAACGCCGACACCCTCAACGCCACGGCCCGCGCCGACGACGGCAGCGCCAAACCGCAACTGGCCATCGACTCCTCGGCCCTCGGCGGCATGTACGCCGGAGCGATCAAACTGGTCGGCACCGAGGCCGGCGTCGGGGTGAAACTCGACGGCAAACTGATCGCCAGCGGCGGCGATATTCAGCTTGATGCGAACGGGCAACTGAGCCTGGCCGACACCTCGGCTACCGGCGCGGTCAACGTCAAAGCCGCAAGCCTCGACGCGCAAGCGCCGGTTTACGCCGGCACATCGCTCAACGTACAGACCCAAGGCAACCTGACCAACCGCCAGACCCTCGCCGCCCGCGACAGCGTGGTGCTCAGCGCCGGTGGGCAACTGACCAATGCCGGCGCCATCGAAGCCGGCGTCAATGCTGACGGCAGCCGTAACAGCAACGGTGATTTGAGCCTTCGCGCACAGAATCTGAGCAACAGTGGCAAGAGCCTCAGCGCCAGCCGCAACCTGACCGTCAACGCCGCGCAAACCCTCAACAACCAGAATGGCCTGCTCAGTGGCCAGACCACGAGCATCACCGCCGGCACGCTGGACAACCGCAACGCCGGCAAAGTGCTGGGCAACAATAGCCTGACCCTCACTGCCAATCAGGTGCTGAACAATCAAGGCACGCTCACCAGCAATGGCAAACTCACCGGCAACATCGGTCAGTTGATCAACAGCAACGGTGAACTTGGCAGCCAGAGTGACGTAGTGCTCACGGTCACCTCGCTGGACAACGTCGCCGGACTGATCACCGCTGGCCGTTTGCTCGACATCACCGCCCTCGGCGCCATCAACAATCGCACCGGACGGATCGGCGCGAAACAGGCCGTAGCGATCAAAGCGCAACAACTGGACAACAGCCAGCAAGGCCAGCTGACCAGCGAAGGCACGCTGACCACGCGCATCAGCGACCAGTTGAACAACCAGAACAAGGGCCTGATCCAGGTCAACGGTGCGATGGACGTGCAGGCCACGCGCCTGGATAACCGCGCCGGCAAGATTTCCGGTCTCGACACCCTGACCGTCAGCAGCGCGACCACCGACAACCGTGCGGGTGTTTTGCGCGCCGACAAAGCGACGACGCTGCTGATCGATAATCTGGATAACCGCGACAAGGGCCGCGCCGAGAGCAAGGCAGCGCTGACCTTCGAAGGCAGCACGCTGAACAACAGCAACGGCGGTTTGCTGACCTCGACCGGACTGTTGAGCCTCAAAGCCCGGGATGTCACCAACGATGCCGGACGGATTTCCGGCAAGGGCGATATCGACGCCAGCATCGACAATCTGACTCAGCAAACGGGCGAACTGGTTGCCGAAGGCAATCTGAAACTCACCGGCAAAACCCTCAACAGCCGCCAGGACAGCCTGGTCGGGTCGCTCAAGACCCTGACTGTCAATGTCGACCAGATCGACAACCGCGCCAGTACGCTTTCCAGTCAACTCGACCTGCATATCAATGGCGCACGCCTGGACAACAGCGAGGGCGGCAAGGTGCTGTCCGACACCACGCTGGGCCTGAAAGTCGCGCAGATCATCAACGCCACCAATGGCCTGATTTTCAGCAAAGGCGCGGCGACGCTCAGCGGCATCGGCTTGAGCAATGTGGGCGGGCGGATCGTCAGCCAGAACACACTGGACCTGACGTTCGACAATGCCCTCGACAACCAGCAAGGCCTGATCAGCAGTGAAGGGCAGATGACCCTGAATCTCGGCAGCCTCGACAATCGCCTGGGCAAGCTGTCGAGCCTGGAAGCGATGGCACTGACCAGCGTCGCCGGGGTGCAGAATCAGGGCGGGCTGATCGCCTCGCAAAAGGGCCTGACCTTCACCAGCGGCAGTCTCGATAACAGCGACGACGGCATCCTCAGTGCCAAGGCCGATTCGACCCTGACCACCGGTGAGTTCAAGAACCGGCAGGGCGGCAGCCTCGCCACGGACGGCACGCTGCTGCTGACCACCGCGCACCTGGATAACTCCGGCGGCATCATCGGCAGCCAGAAAACCCTGCAGGCTTCCGTCACCTCGCTGCAGCAGGACGGCGGCGAGCTGTTCAGCAACGGCGATCTGACCCTGGACCTCAACAATGGCCTGCTCGATAACCAGCGCGGCAACATTCATACGCCGGACCAACTCCTGCTGAAAAATCTCAAGGATGTGAACAACAGCGCCGGGGAAATCTCCGCTGCCAAAGCCTGGAATCTGAGCGCGCAAAGCCTGAACAATGACGGCGGCAAGCTGCTCAGCAATGAAAAACTCACCCTGGTCATCGACCGTGCGCTGAGCAACGTGAAAGGCCTGATCGCCTCTGCTGGCCTCCAAGCGCGCAGCGCCAGCCTCGACAACAGCGGCGGTGAGATTCGTGGGCGTGGCGCGGTCGATTTCACCGTCACTGATCTGTTCGACAACCAGGCTGGCGTGGTCATCGCCGACGAGGGCCTGACGCTCACGGCGGCGCGTCTGGATAACCGTCGCGAGGGCCTGGTCGGTTCGACCCAAGCGCTGCAACTGGTCGTCGACCGTGTCGATAACCGCAGCGGTGAACTGTCGAGTAAGGCCGGCGTGAGCCTGATCGGTGCCTGGCTCGACAACAGCGACAGCGGCTACATGCTGGCGGGCGGCAATCTGGCGTTGACCGTCAACGAGGTGATCAACCGCAACAACGGCGTGCTGTCCGGCGCTACCGGCCTGACGCTGGTCGGCAAAAGTCTGGAAAACAGCGCTCGCCTGACCACGCAACAAGACCTCGCGATTACCCTCTCTGGCGAGCTGAACAACGCGCAGGGCAGTCTGTTCAGCGAAGGTGCGCTGGCGATCGATGCGCAAAGCCTCAATAACGATGGCGGTACGCTGTCCAGCGCCAAAGCGCTCAGCGTCGACACACGCGGTGCGGTCAGCAACCGGGGCGGCCAGTTGTTGACCGATGCAGCGTTGACGCTCACCAGCAGCGCGCTGGGCAACCAGCAGAAAGGCGTGATCAGCAGCAAAAGCAATCTGCACATCACTACCGGCGAACTCAATAACAGTCAGGCAACCATTTACGCCGCCGATCAGCTTGAGTTGAGCGCCGGCAAAGTGACCAACACAGCTGGCAGCCTCGGCGCTGGCAATGCGCTGATCGCAGATGTTCAGGGCCTCGATCAGCAGGGCGGCAAGCTGTTCAGCAGCCACGCCGGCGTCAGCGTCGACCTGCATGGCGGTGCGCTGAACAACCAGGGCGGGGTAATCAATGCGCCGGGACAGTTGCTGCTGAAAAATCTCGCTGAGGTGAACAACCGTGGCGGCGAGATTTCCAGCGAGCAGGCCTTTGAACTGATCGCCAAATCGCTGGACAACAGCGGCGGCCAAGTGCTGAGCAATCAGAAACTGAGCCTGACCCTCGACAAGGCCCTGACCTCGATCAAAGGCACGATCGCGGCAGCAGCGTTGCAGGTTCGCGCGGCCAGTCTCGACAACAGCGATGGCGGCGTATTGCTCAGTGACAGCGATATCTCGGTGACCGTCGATGGCCTGCTCGACAACCACAACAAGGGCAGCATCCGCGCCGCGCAACAACTGACCCTCAACAGCACCGGCCTGAACAACGAGGAGGGCACGCTGGTGGGTGCCGCTGGCCTTGCCATCGACCTCGGCGCCACCGCGCAGGACCTCAACAACCAGGGCGGGGTGATCAGCAGCAAAGGCGCGCTGAGCATTGCGCATCTGCGTGACCTCAATAACCAGGACGGCGTGATCAACAGCAAAGGCGTGCTGAGCATCGCCACCCTGCGTGACCTGAACAACCAGAAAGGTGAGGTTTCCAGCGTCAACAGCTTCAGCCTTAGCGCCAACAGTCTGGACAATCGCGGCGGCAATCTGATCAGCAATCAGCAACTGTCCCTCACCGCAGCCGAGCTGAAGAACAACGGCGGCCTGATCTCAGGCTGGACCGGCGTGACCCTGGCCGGCGGCACTATCGATAACAGCCTCGGTGGCGCGATCTCCAGCCAGCTCGGCAATGTCAGCATTGACCTCAGCGGCGCGCTGATCAACCACACCCAAGGAGGCGTCGGCAGCAAGGGCGAGCTTTTCATCAAGGCCGCCAGCCTGAACAACAGCGCCGGCACGCTGACCAGCGACGGCAAGCAAACCCTGACCGTGCTCGGCGGCGAACTCAACAACGCCTCCGGTGGTTTGATCAAAAGTGCCGACGCCCTCGATATCCGGGCGGCGAGCCTGAACAATGCCTCGGGTAACCTGAGCGCGAAAAAAGCCCTGACGTTCACCGGCGGCGCGTTGAACAACAGCGGCGGCAGTCTGGTCGGCGATGATCGCGTCACCCTCGACCTGCTCGGCGCGCTGACCAACGTCAACGGCGCGCTCGGCAGCACTGGGCCGCTGGTGCTGACGCGTTCGACCAGCATCGACAACCGTGGCGGCCAAATGATCAGCCAGAGCCTGCTGAGCCTGCTCACCGGCGGCGATCTGAACAACAGCCAGCGCGGCACCATCGCCGCCAGCAGCCAACTGAATCTCACCGCCAGCGGCCTGCTGCGCAACGACGGCGATGGCCTGATTTCCAGCAGCGCCGCCGACGCCACCCTCACCGCAGCCGCACTGAACAACGCTAACGGTGCGGTGCAAAGCATGACCGCGCTGACCGTCAACACGGGCAACGGCGCAATCGACAACCAGGGCGGCAAGATCATTGCGCAGAACGGCGACCTGAACCTCACCGCCGCCAGCCTCGACAGCCGAGGCGGCGTGCTGTCGAGCCTCAAAGGTCTGCTGCAAACCCGTCTGACCGGTGTCCTGCGCAACGGCCAGTCAGGCAAGATCGAAGGCAGTCGCCTCGACCTGCGCGCACTGGGCGGCATCTACAGCGACGGCGGGCGCATCGCCGCCAACAGCGGCGACATCCTGCTCAATGCCGGCGGCAACGACCTCGACAACAGCGGCGGCGGCGTCTATGCCCGCGGCCAGGTGAACGTCATCGCCGGCTCGATGAACAACACGGCCGGCCAGGTCAGCGGCAGCCTCATCGACATTGGCCTCGGCGGTAATCTCGCCAACAACGGCGGCCTGATTGAAAGCGCCAGCACCCTGGCGATTCGCGCCGCCAACCTCAACAACCAGAGCGGCAAACTGCGCGCCCTCGGCGGCAGCGGCAAAACCGATTTCCAGATCGGCAGCCAGTTCGACAACCGCAACGGCCTGGTGGAAACCGCCAACACCGACTTCTCCCTCGCTGCACCGAGCTTGCTCAACGCTGGCGGCACAGTGACCCATGTCGGCCTCGGTGAATTCGGCATCTCCACCACCAACGTAATGAACGCCGGCGGCTCACTGGTGACCCGTGGCGGCCTGACCCTGAACGCGGACAGCTGGACCAACAGCAGCGTGATTCAGGCGGGGCGCTTGACGGTGAATGTCGGCAATTTCGTGCAGACGGCCAGTGGGCAATTGTTGGCTTCGAATCAGCTGGTGGGGCGTGGCGGGAACTGGACGAACGAGGGGTTGATTGCCAGTGATGGCGGGCTTGATATTCAGTTGAGCGGCAATTACGGCGGTAATGGTCGTGTCAGCAGTCTGGGCGATATGACCTTCACTGCGGCTCAACTTGGCCTGACCAGTCTCGCCAGCATCGGCAGTGGCGGCCTGGGTACGTTCAACATTGGCGGGTTGCTGAACAACACTGGCGGAAGACTGACTTCCAATTACGGCATGACGATCAACGCGGGCAGCGTCAGCAACACCGGTACGCTGGGTGCCGCTCAGGATCTGACCGTCAGAACTGCAAGCCTGGTGAACGATCACGGCTTGTTGTTCAGCGGCGGCAACATGAACCTGCTGGTCAATGACTTCACCAACCAGACGGGCGATGTTTACAGCATCGGCAATCTGACAATTGCCGGCATGAGCGGTGGCCGTGCGAACAGCGTGAATAACCTCGCGGCTTCGATCAATGTCGACGGTGATTTTTCGTTGTCGGCCAATAGCTTCAATAACAAGACAGAAGGGGTGATTGGCGAGGAGAAGTTGGTTTCTGGCGACATCACTTTCGATTGGCGTAACAACACCTTTTATGTCAACGAAAGTTTCGATTCGCAGTCCACGATCAATGGCCCGCAGTCCTCGGTATCCGTTGCAGGAAGTATGACGGCTGATGTCGGCGATTTCGCAAATATCGCTTCGACAGTTTCAGCGGGAAAAAATATCACGTTGAATGTCGATTCGTTTGAGAACCAGGGATTGCAATCGGGGAGCTTTACTCGGTCGCGTATATTCAAGCTCTCTTACTTGCCTGAAAGTCTGGCGTATGGCTATGACAATGAGCTCACCGCCTATGCCCTGAGAAACTCGAAAAACGTGTACCGCTATGGGAAGAGTGTGCACGAGCCCGACAAAGGTGGCACTCATTGGGAAGAAACCGATTTAGATAAACAAAAAACATCAGCGATTAATACCAAGTTCGGTATGGGCCCTGAGGTGGCCGTTCCTGCGTCCATTCTGGCTGGTCAACTCAAGGAAGACCGCAGAATTTTCACCAACGGCGGCTCAAGCGTTTCCTCTATCGTCCAGGCCGGCCAGGCCGTAGAAATCAACGCTAAAACCACGATCAACAACGGCAATCTGAACCCGTACACAAACTTCGGCGGCACCGTCAAAGGCACCGCGGACACCGGGGTGAAAAACTCCGCCAAACCTACCGTGGTTTTTCTGAACCCGCAGTTGCCACCAGATCTGGCTCAACAACAAGTCAACCCGCTGGCACTGCCTGGCTTCACGCTGCCAACCGGCGACAACGGTCTGTTCCGACTCAGCGGTAAAGGCGGCAGCGATCCGACACTAGCATCTGGCCCGTCGAGGACAATCGGCTCCATCGCCGTTGCGCCCTTAAGTCATGCGGGCGGCATGCCAGTGAGGAAGGCCACGGATATTCAGTTCGACGGTAGCGATCCTGTATCGATCAAGAACCGCGAACTGGCATTGGCGGCCCGGCCATCGCTCAATCTCAACGATCAGGCGACGCTGATCAATGTCAGCGCGGCCGCCGGGGATGGCCCGGTCGGCGTGTTGCTGCCCAATCGTGGCAACGTTTCGTTCGACGTGCCGCGGGTACAGGGCCTGCCCGACACCAGCGTGCGCTCCAATCCACACAAATACCTGATCGAGACCAACCCGGCGCTCACTGAGCTCAAGCAGTTCATGAGCTCGGACTACCTGCTCGATAAACTCGGCTATGACCCCGACAACAGCGCCAAGCGTCTGGGCGACGGCTTGTTCGAACAGCGCCTGGTGCAGCAAGCCGTTGTCGCCCGTACCGGCCAGCGTTTCATCGATGGGCAGACCTCCGACGAGGCTATGTTCAAGTACCTCATGAATAACGCCGTCGCCAGCAAGAATGAACTGAACCTGTCCGTCGGCGTCACTCTGACCGCTCAGCAAGTGGCAGCCCTGACCCACGACATCGTCTGGCTCGAAGAGCACGAAGTGAATGGCGAGAAAGTGCTAGTGCCGGTGCTGTATCTGGCCCAGGCCAATAACCGCCTGGCACCCAACGGTGCGCTCATCCAGGGCGGCGACGTAACACTGATTGCCGGTACGGACCTGACCAACGCCGGCACGCTTCGCGCCTCCAATAACCTGTCGGCCGAAGCCGGCAACAACCTCTCCAATACAGGATTGATCGAGGCGGGCGAGCGTCTGACGCTCAAGGCCGGCAACAATATCGTCAACAGCGGTGGCGGCATTATTTCCGGGCGCGATGTCAGCCTGACCGCCACTCGCGGCGATGTGATCAACCAACGCGACGTGTATGGCTACGATTCCAGTTACGGCGGCACGCTGCAGCATCGCGACGTACTGAACAACGCCGCGCGGATCGAAGCCGCCAATGATCTCAACATTGGCGCAGGTCGCGACATCAGCAACATCGGTGGTGTCCTGAGCAGCGGACAGGACATGGCGCTCGATGCCGGACGCGACGTCAACATCACCTCGGTCCAGGATCGCCGCACCGACTCGCGCGGCAGCAACTTCCTAAACCAGACCATCACTCAGCACGGCGCCGAAGTAACGTCCGGACGGGATCTGTCGATCAGTGCCGATCGCGACGTGGCAATCGTGGCCAGTCGACTGGATGCCAAGCGCGATCTCAGCGTCGACTCAGGTAACGACATCGTCATCACCTCGGCCGCCGACGAGAGCGACTACGTTTCACGCAGCAAAAAACGCGCGAACGAAACCCATAGCATCACGCAGCAATCATCAGTGTTGAACGCCGGCCGCGACATCGCGCTGAACGCCGGCAACGACCTGGGCATCATTGCCAGCCGCATCAAAGCGACCGAGGACATCAGCCTCGATGCCGAGCAGGACATCACCGTAGCTTCGGCGAAGGATGAGAGTTCGTCTTATTACTACAAGAAGAAAAAGGGTTCGTTCGGACGAAGCAAAACCACTCAGTCGGAAAGTTATGAAAGCGAGAACGTTGCCTCGGTGATTGAGGCTGGGCGAAATCTGACAGTCAATACCACCAAAGAAGAGGATGGTAGCGTCAGTTTGAATGGGGGGCGTAACGTAACGATCATAGGCAGCCAACTCAAGGCAGGTAATGATCTGGTCGTGGGTGCAAGCAACGATGTGGCGATGCTTGCCGGTATCGAGGAGAGCGGTGCTTACAGCAAAAAGACAAAAACCGGGTTGTTTGGTATGTCGAAAAGCGGAAGCAGTCAACTCCAGACAAACGTGACTCAGATTGGAAGTTCCATGGCGGCCGGGCACGACGTAGTGGTCGTAGCCGGTCACGATGTGCGAATGAATGCCAGCGTAGTCAATGCCGAAAACGACGCCGAACTGCATGCTGGATTGATTGATCAGTCAGGCGATATCAGTCTCGCGGCGGGTGAGGATGAGGCCTTCAGTCGTGCAGAAGCATTCAAGAAAAAGATCGGCTTGTCGCTCAAGGACACCATTGGCCTCTTTGCCGGCACACCTGGCGCCGGCGCTGATATAACCGCGATTGCGTCACACAAAGGTGGGCGTGAAGTCGCGACGTCCACGAGTGTTGGCAGCCAAGTCAATGCAGGCCGCGATGTGAGCCTGAAGTCCGCACGAGATATTAATATCATTGGAAGCGGAATCAACGCCGAACGAAACGCGTCGTTGGATGCTGGTCGTGATGTGAATATTCTTGCGGGAGCAAATCAACAACGTAGTAATAGTTGGGAAACGAATAAAAGTTACGGTATCAAGCAGGATATTGATAGTAATGGCTTTACCACGTTCGTGGGTGATGAAACGATCAAGGAAGGTATCAATAGCACCGCCCGAACGGCGGCAGGCAGCTATATCAAAGCGGGGCACGATGTAAAAATTAATGCGGATCGTGATATCAATCAGCAAGGGTCTGGCCTGCTGGCGGATAACGATATCAGGGTGAAAGCCGGCCGAGATATCAATATTGACGCGGCAGATGAAACTAATGAAGTTACCCGTCAAAACAGCGTAAAACGCAACGGTACTACGACAACTATTGCTTATAATATCGGCAATACGATCAACGGACTTAAAGGTACCGGCAAAGGTGAAGATAGGGTCAGCAAGGGGTCAAGTGTTTTAAAAAGTGTTGATACTCTGGATAATTTTTTCAGCGGCCCAAAATTTGATGGGCACCTCGGGGCATCAAGCACTAGTCAAACTAATACACATACTTCCCTGACGAAGCGTCCATCCAGTCTGGGTGCGGGGAATGACATTATTCTTGACGCCGGCAACGACATCAATGTGAGAGGCAGCCAGTTCGAAGCGGGCCGCGATATCAATGTTACTGGGCGCAATATTACGTTCGATGTTGCGCATGGCGATGATAGCAGTGACGGCAGTAATACGCAGAGCAAGGGCGGCCTCAAGGGCGGAACGACCGGCGGGTTTAAAATTGGTGTGGGAGTCAGTAATTCCGGAGCGAAGGACGAGTCGAGTCAGGGGACGTCCACGGTTACCCGCCTTAACGCAGGTGGTAGCGTCAAACTGGATGCCAAAAATGACCTTACTCTGGTCGGCGCCGAGGTTGACGCCGACCGGAATATCACGCTCAAGGCCGCTAACGATCTAAAAATCCTATCTGCCCAGAATGTATCCAATAGCGAAAATACCCGTCGGAACTGGGGTGCCGAGGGAGGACTGATTGCGGGGAAGGATGGCTTCGGAATCTACGGAAGTGCGAGTTACGGAACAGGAAATCTGAAACGCGATGGTGTTCATCAACAAGAAGCCTATTTGTACGCAGGGAATAGTCTGAACTTTGAAAGTGGCCGTGACACCACTATTGCCGGTGCCACACTCCGCGCAGATGAAGTAATTGGTGAGGTCGGTCGTGATCTAACGGTCATCTCTGTGCCTGATACTGGAAAGGTCAATGGAAAGGAGCTCGATCTTAGTATTACAGGTTCCTTCTACGGAGCAAGCGGTTCGGTAGGTTACGGGCGAACGACAGGTCAGACTAATTGGGTTGAAAGTCAGACTGTAATCAGCGGCAAGAGTAAGGTGGATATACGCACCGAGAAGCACACTCAGATCGATGGGGCAGTCTTGTCCGCCGAGAACGGGAACCTGAAGTTAGATACCGACACGCTGGGGTTTCGTAATATCACCGGGAAGGATAATGAACACGGTTACTACTTGAATGTAAGTGGTAGCTATGGCTCAAGTAGCGGTTCTCAGGCAGATAAGCCTAATAAGGGTATGGAAGGCCAAGGGAGTACCAGTTGGGCGGTTGAGGGTTACAACTACGAAAAGGATCGCGAGCAGATCCTCCGGGCAACCGTGGGTGCCGGCGCTATCACAGTACGTAATGACAAGGATACTGGGCAGGACTCGACGCTTGGCCTAAATCGAGATCTGAATCAGGCTTACGAAGTCACTCGAGATGAGGAACACCGTACTGATCTATATGTGAGTAGCTCTTCAGTCAAGGCGGTGATGAATCCGAAACAAACGCTTGAAAAATGGAAAATGGATGTCGAGAAGTACGGGGAAAATAGTCTTGAGGCGTTGAACTCACTGACCGATCTGCTCTTTGGTGCGGTGAACATCTTAAGTGGTCGGGGTTTTGAGGTTGCTGATCAGGTCACACTTCTTCGTGTTTTTGTAAGGCAGTTAAATAGTAAAAATGAGGGGGCTCGAGCGGTCGCAGTCAATGCTGCAATCAAAAACATGACCAATGGTGATAACAGTCCCGAAACTCAAGCGTTGATAGACCGCATTACTCAAATTGCCGGTAGCGATCCTGACAAGGCTCTTGGCATGCTCGTTCTGCTCAGGCGCTTGCAAGATCCTCATCCAGAAAGATTGAATTTTGTGCCCTTGGCTTTGGCTGGTGGTGCAATTGCAGCGTTAGGGACAATGCTTCTTACGGCTGCCGCCGGAACAAAAAATCAGGAGAACACACGAGATGCAGTTAATGCGCTAGTTGCGTCTGCCGGTGAGGCGGGTTATAGCGGATCTCAGCAGTTATCCATTTCGGCTGAATTGTGGGCATTAATGCTGGGTACGACCTTCCCGGTCACGTTACTGGACCCAAAATATGGAATATTGACGAATCCAGCCGTAGATACTGACACCCTGCATCCTGTAAGCATCGGCGGTTTCGTGATGCAGCCCTCTTTGCCCACCGACACGGGCGGAAGCCCTGTCGTTGAGACGGGAGACGGTACGTACACGACGCCTATCGTAGAAAACCCTTCGTTGGGGAACGTTTATAGCCTGCCGTGGGGGCAGTCTGCGTCGGAATTTGAGAAGTCTTTGGTTACCCTCCCTTCAGGTGAACGAGTCGCAATTGTAAAAACCAGAGCAAGGGAGTTAGCCGATTCCCTGGGTTGGCCTAAAGACAATTTCCTGACGAAATTGAATGGCAGAGATGTTTATGCTGGATCCGATGGATATTTTTACGCAGTTGACAGTCAGCACGGTAGGTTGGAACAGGTGAATAGCCGAGGGAAACATCAAGGAGAGGTGCAGTTTGATTTGATACCTGTTCCTAAATCTAAAGATGACTCGGGTAAACATGATTTGAGGATGAAGTGATGAATAGTATCAAACTTGTCGAATGCTCAGATTCCGTTATTGCCAGGGGGCAAGTTTTTCGGGTGCCTGCCAGTTGGCCGTATGAGTCAATAGTGGATTTCATGGTGGTCGATATACCAGATGATAGCTTTGGCCATTCACTGGTGGTGGCTTCCGGGAATAAATCAGGCTTGGTATTGGTGCACTTGCCATTGGAAAGCTGCGCATCCGATGAACACGGAATTTCAAGGGAGTGGGTTATTTCGAATTGGGAGAAATGGATATATCCAGACTGCTCAGTTGAAGATGTTTATTTGTTTGATTCGATAGAGGTGCCAACGGAGCTGACAACTCGCTAGACATTCTTTAGAAGAAGCGCAGAAATGCGAAAGAAGTCGGATATGGGACATGGAAATGGCGAGCAGAGTTATTTAAGGAAATAAATCTGCCCTCATTTTTGGATAGCAGGTGGAATCGCCGGGGGAACAGAAATGCGGGTTGAAAGCTTGTTCAATCAGGCCAACGCCATGGCCAAAGGGCTGTATTTTCATGCGATGGAGGAGCTTGGGTTTCGTCCGGAGCAAGCTTTTGCCTATGCTCAGGATGAGCTGGAACGCTTGATGCGCAAAGACGCACCCGGCCCGAACGCAATTTTGCAAACCGCCATTTATATGGAAGGTAGCCGACATGGTTTGAAGTTGGGGGACAGCCTTTACGCATCAGACATGTTGGATATTTTGACCCTTACGTACGAACAGTGCAGCCCAGAGAGTCTGGTTGAGGCGGGAGCCGATGGCGAGGAGCTGAAAGCCGTTCAGGCGGACATGGAAACCGTGCGCAATCTATTTCTTTCTCAACGGAGTAGGGTAAATGGGTTCTTCCACGGGAAATGAAGATTGACCACTGAGGACATTAAAATCGTCCAGGAAATTTTCCAATTGATCGAATCAGGCGTCGTTCATGGTTATGACGCGTTCCGGTACAGTGTCGAATGGGGAGGGAATTATATGGAGTCCGACCTCGCCGTCGAAATACATGGCTCCGAAATTTGGGACGCTGAAACTGATTTCAATCATTCGAAGGTCTATGCGCTTGTAGAAAAACTGCACGAGAACGCAGTCGCGCGTGGCGAGCCTTGGACATGCTTTGTCCTGTCTTCTCGCGAAGGCGAACAAGTAAAGATGAAATTCGATTATCAAACTCGCGACACAATCTAAAAGCAAAATCTACTTCGGATAAAGCGGCGGCAACCCACTCTCACTCACCGGATCCTGCACGCGCTCGGCGGCGGGAATAGTACGAATCGCCCGCCACAAATCCTCACCCTGCCAATGCTGCCCGGTCTCGCTGTACAGCGCGCCGTTCAGCCCATCCAACGCGTCCGACAACGGCACAAACCGCGCGGCCATGTCTGCCAGCGTCTCCGGCTGCTGCCGCGCCCAGGCGTCCAGTGCCTGGCGGGTGGCGTGGGGGTCGTTGGCCTGGCTGGCGCGTTTGATGTCGTCGAGCAGGGTGCGTGGGCTCGGGCCGGTCTGGGCGGCGCGGTGGATTGCCGGTTGCCAGCGGGCGCGCCACCAGAGGCCGAAGCCGAGCAGGGTGGTGCAGGCGAGGATCAGGGTGCTGAGTTTCCACCACCACAGGGTGTCGTTGTCGGGCGTACTCGGTTGCAGCGTGCCGGCCGGGGTGTCGATTTGCAGGCTGGGGTTGTTCGCCACTTGCAGCGTGCGCGCGGGCAGGCTGCTGTGTTCGAGGTGGTCTTCGAAGGTGTTCCACCAGACTACGTCGACGGTTGGCAGGTCGATCGCGCCGCTGCGGCTTGGCACCAGGGCTTCGCGTTCTTCGCGGCTGCCGATGATGCCGCGGTCGCTGCTCTGGTTGCTCAGCACCGGTTGATCGGGGTAGCGACGCAGGCCGTTGACGTCGGTGGCGGGCAGGGCCGGCAGTTGCGAGCTGGCGAGGCCTTCGACTTTCAGGGTCAGGCTGCGGGTCAGGGAATCACCGACCTGGGTGTGATCCGGTTCCGGGCTCCAGCTTTCGCTGAGGCTGAGGTTGCGCGCCGGCAGCCAGGGTGCATCGACCGGGTAGGTCAGCGGTTTCGGTTTGACCGTCAGCGGAATCGACGCCGAGCTGACGCGCATCAATTTGCCGGGCTTGGGCCCCGAGGCGTCTGCCGATGGCGCGGTATCGACCAGCGTGGCGCTGAATGTCTGCGGGGCGATCGTCAGCAGGCCGCTGTGTTGCGGATAGATCGCGTAGCGCATCTCGATCACGCCGTGGCGCAGACCATTGATGTCTTTTTCGTAGGTGCGCGTGTCGCCAAGTTGTTCGATGCGCGCATCGGCGATTTGCAGCGGGCTCAGGCTGCTGTCGTCGTACAGCGAAACCGAGTGGTAGATGCGCAAAGTCAGGATGGCCTGGGCCTGCACGTAGACGCTGGTCTGGTCGAGGCTGGCTTCGATGAACACCGGATCGAGGCTGTTGTTGTCTTCGCGGTTGTCGCTGGCGATCACCTGCACGGTGATCGGCTGGCTCTGTGCTTCGCCCAGTTGCAGCGGCGGAATCACGACGCTGCCGTTCTCTTTCGGCAGCAGGGTGATGATCCAGCGTGTGGTCGCGCGGTTGTCGCCGTTGAGGGTGTTGAGCTGGTTGACCTGGCGCGTGCCGCGCACTTCGAACAACGCTTCCAGCGCCGACAGATCGGGCTTGCCGAACTGGGTGACGTCGTCAGTTTCGAGGGTGAGCTCGACCGTCTCGCCGGAGTTCAGGCGACTGCGATCCACGCTGGCGGTCAGCTCGGCCGCCTGAGCGGTGGCCGTGCAGATCAGCAGGGGCAGCAAGAGAGCGGTGAAGCGGGTCATCGATTGTTTTCCTGATCCTGATGTTGTTGCTGTTCGTACCAGAATTTGCGCCTGAGCAGCTCGCCCGGGTCGTCCGGGATCTTGCCCAGCCATTGTTCGAGCGCCTGACGCTGCTCGCCTTCGAGGTTGTTCTCGCTCGGACGCAGGGTCGGCACCGTGTCGGTTTCCTCTTCCTCGTTGCTGCCGGGGATTTCATTGGGGCCGGGCAGCGGCGGGGCGGTCGGCGGCGGTTCGCTGGCCGACTCGGCCGGTTGCGCCTCGCTCTGGGTTTCACTGCTCACCGCCGGAGGGGGCGCGGTGGTGGGCGAAGGCTCATCGCCGGGCAGACTTTGTTCGTTGGGCTGGTTGTCCGGCTCGGGCGGCGGCGGGGCGTTTTTCTGCTTCAGCAGGTTTTCCACCAGCGCCTTGTTGGTCTGCGCCGGACGCAGATCCGGTTGCAGTTCCAGCGCCTGTTCGTAGGCATCGATCGCCGCTTCCAGCTCGCCGCTTTTTGCCAAAGCGTTGCCACGATTGTAGTGGGCGCGGGCATCGCTGCCCTCGGCGAAGCGCTGAGCGGCGCCACTGTAGTCGCCGGCCTCGTACAACGCCACCCCTTGCCATTGATGATCGTCAAAATGCTGCGCGGCTTCGGCCGGGCGTTTCTGCTTGAGCAGGTGCAAACCTTGTTGATCGGGGCGCAGCCACAAGTCTTCGAAGTCGAAAGCGTAGCTCGGTTGCGGCAGGCACCACAGCAGCGGCAGGCAGAACAGCCAGCCACGGCGCCCGGCACACGCAGCCAGCAACAACAGCGGCAACAGCAGCCAATAGCCCTGATCGGCCCACGTATCGAGGCGCACGGTCTGGCCGTCGTCGCGCAGGCTGCGCGGGCCGTTGAGCAAACCGAGGGCGCCAAGATCAGCCTCGTCGAGACGCGCCGGGTGATACTCGCCGCCGACGCTGTTGAGGAAAGTCGCCAGGCCGGGACTGTCGAGTTGCGGCACGCGGATCGCGCCTTGCTCGTCCTTGAGGAAACTGCCGTCTTCCTGGGCAATCGGCGCACCTTCGGCGGTGCCGATGCCGAGCATCAGCAGTTGCGTCGACTCGCCATTCAGCGCGCGGCGGATACCGCGCCGTTCTTCTTCATTGAGCGACGAACCGATCAGCAGAATCCGTCCCTGTCCCAGCGCACCTTGCTTGAGCAAGGCCAGCGCCTTGCCCACGGCCAGATCGGCGCGGTGGCCGGCTTCCGGCATCAGCGACGGCTTGAGCGCGTCGAGCAGGTTGCGACTGGTCGCCAGATCATCCGACAGCGGCACCAGCGTGTGCGCGCTGCCGGCATAAACGACGATGGCGGTCTGCGCATCGCTGCGCGCCTGCAACAGGTCGAACAGCTTGCGCCGCGCCTGTTCGAGACGCGTCGGCGGCGAGTCGGTGGCGAGCATCTCCGGAGTTAGTTCGAGCACCACCACCAGCGGATCGGCGGGTTTCTGGCTGGTCTGTTCGACGCGCTCCCAGCTCGGTCCGAGCAAGGCCAGAATGGTCAGCAACCACGCCACGCCAAGGGCGATCCACGGCAGTTTGCTCTGCCGACCGCTGCCGCCACTGAGCAGCGCGGCATGGAACGCCGGCGGCAGAATCATCTGCCAGCGACCGGCACGTTTCTGTCGGTGCCAGAGTTGCCAGAGCAGCCAGCCGAGCAGCGGCAACAGCAGCAGCCACCAAGGGCGGAACCAGTGCGGCCAGAGCGCGATCATCGGCGCCTCCGCAGGCGCAAACGCTGCAAGCGCTCACGCCAGTCCGGCAGTGGACTTTGCAAATACAGTTGCTTGGTAAACAGGCGTTGCAGCGGGTTATCCGGCCACAGTTCGCGGACGACCAGCAACAGGCTCAACCACAGCGCCAACGCCAGCGGCCAGTGATACAACGCTTGCGCCGGACGTGCCTGAGTCGGTTGCTGAGTCACCGGTTCGAGCTGATCGAGGGTGTCCTTGATCGCTTGCAGCTCCAAGCCGTCGTGGGCGCGGAAGTACTGGCCGCCGGTGATTTCGGCGATGGCCTTGAGCGCCGGCTCATCCAGATCAAGGCTCGGATTGACCCCGAGCAGGCCGGTCGAGCCGCTATCCTCGGGATTGGCGCCGATGCCGATCGGGTAGATTCTGACGCCTTCACTGGCGGCCAGTTTTGCGGCGGTCAGCGGATTGATTTCGCCGCCGTTGTTGGCGCCGTCGGTGACCAGAATCAGCACGCGACTTTGCGCCGGGCGCAGACGCAAGCGTTTCAGGGCCAGACCGATGGCATCGCCGATCGCGGTGTTCTTGCCGGCGATGCCGATCCGCGCCTCGTCGAGCCACACGCGAACGGTGCGCCGGTCAAAGGTCAGCGGCGCTTGCAGGTAGGCCTGGCTGCCGAACAGGATCAGGCCGACGCGGTCGCCGTCGCGGCTTTCAAGGAAATCGCCGAGCAAGTGCTGCACCAGCGACAGGCGACTGACTTCTTCGTCCTGCCACTGCATGTCGGGAAAATCCATCGAACCGGACACGTCCACCGCCACCAGCAGATCACGGCCACTGGCGGCAATCGGCAGCGGTTCGCCGAGCCATTGCGGGCGCGCGGCGGCGATCAGCAAAATCAGCCACAACAGGATAAACGGCGCCTGCTGCCGCCAGGCCGGCAAGTTGGCGCGGGCGCGGCGGCGTGCGAGGCCTTCGAGGTCGGCGAGGAAACTGACTTTGAGCGCCGGCTCGCCGCTGTCGGCCACCGGCAGGACCAGGCGCATCAACCACGGCAGCGGCAACAGTACGAAGATCCACGGCCAGGCGAACTCAAACATGTTTGCGAATCCACGTGTCGACCGCTTGGGTCAGGCCGGCGATGGCTTTGTCGTCGAGTTTGCATTCCGGCTTGTACGCGCCTTCGACCAGCACCATCCAGCGCGTCAGGCCGGCAGCCGGGCAGCGGTTATCGAGGAAGGCCAGCCATTTGCGCCCGTTGAGGGTGTGGCTCTGGCTGTACGGATAGTGGTTGCGGCACAGGCGTTTGAGCAGGCCGTTGAGTTGTTGCAGCCAGGCACCGGCCGGAGCGCCATCGTAAGGCTTGGGCATTTGCGCCAGTTCGGCGAGCGCGGCGATGCGTACCGGGTCCAGCGGTTGCTCGGCGCGCACCACCGGGCGTTTCTTCATCGGAATGAAACGGCGCAGCTTCCACACGGCAAAACCCAGCAACGGCAACAGCAGAAGCAGCAGCCACCAGCCCGGCGCCGGTGGCCAGAAGGCTATCGGCGGCGGCGAGATCAGCGGTTGCAGTTGTTCGAGGCCGTTCATCGACCCTTCCCCGGACGCTGCGGGTTGAGGAACTCGCGCATCTGCTCGACCATTTCGCTCTGCGTGCTCAACGGCATCAGCAACACCCGCAGCTTTTGTGCGAGCAATTCCCAGCGAGCTATGCGCGCTTCGGCCTGGGCGCGGTAGGTCTGGCGCAGGTCGAAGTTCAGCGTGTCGATTTCCAGCTGCGCGCCACGCTCGGCAAAGCGCAGCAGGCCGGCGGCGGGCAGAGCATGATCCAGCGGATCGGACAGCGGCAACATCAGCAGATCACAATGCCGCGCCAGCAAACTCAGTTGTTGTTCGGCGCTGTCGGACAGCGCGCGTTCGTCGCAAATGACGATGGCCAGACTGCCCGGGCGCAGCACTTCCCTCGCGCGGCGCAGGGCCACGCCGAAGGCATCGCGATCCGGCTCGCGCTCGCTGTGCAGCGACTGATTGACCTTGACCAGACGGTTGAGCAATTGCAGCAGGCTCTGCTTGCTGCGGCGAGGCTTGATTTCGTAGTGCTCGTTATCGCCAAACACCAGCCCGCCGACGCGGTCGTTGTGCCCCAGCGCGGCCCAGCCGATCAGCGCCGCGACCTGCGCCGCCAGTACCGATTTGAACATCAGCCCCGAACCGAAAAACAGCCGCGTGCTTTGCTCGACCATGATAAAAATCGGCCGCTCGCGTTCTTCATGGAACAGCTTGGTGTGCGGCTCCTGCGTGCGCGCGGTGACGCGCCAGTCGATGGTGCGCACGTCGTCACCGGCCTGATACACCCGCACCTGATCGAAGTCGACGCCCCGGCCACGGAATTTCGAATGATGCAGGCCGATCAGCGGGCTGCGCTGACTCGGCGTAGAAAACAGTTGCACCTCGCGCACGCGGTGACGCATCTCGATCAGCTCGGCGAGGCTGATGCGGATACCGGGTTCGGAGGGCAGGGCGGCGTTCATGAGGGTCAAGCGACGGCGACGACGTCGAGAATCCGCTGCACCACGCGATCCTGATCGATGCCAGCGGCTTCGGCTTCGAACGACAGAATGATGCGGTGGCGCAACACGTCGAACAGCACGGCCTGAATGTCTTCCGGGCTGACGAAGTCGCGACCGGCCAGCCAGGCGTGGGCGCGGGCGCAGCGATCGAGGGCGATCGAACCGCGCGGACTGGCACCGTAGGCGATCCACTCGGCCATTTCCGGGTCGAACTTGGCCGGGTTGCGCGTGGCCATGACCAGTTGCACCAGGTATTCCTCCACTGCGTCGGCCATGTACAAACCGAGGATTTCCTTGCGCGCGGCGAAGATCGCCTGCTGGCTGACCCGACGCTCGGGCTTGGTCTCGCCGTTCAACGCCTCGCCGCGCGCCTGTTGCAGGATGCGCCGTTCGACAGCGGCGTCGGGGAAGCCGATCTTGACGTGCATGAGGAAACGGTCGAGCTGGGCTTCTGGCAGCGGATAGGTGCCTTCCTGTTCGATCGGGTTCTGCGTGGCCATCACCAGAAACAGCGGCGACAGCTCATAGGTGCTGCGCCCGACGCTGACCTGACGCTCGGCCATCGCTTCGAGCAGGGCCGATTGCACCTTGGCCGGCGCACGGTTGATTTCGTCGGCCAGCACCAGGTTGTGAAAGATCGGCCCTTGCTGGAACACGAAGCTGCCGGTTTCCGGACGGTAGATTTCGGTGCCGGTGATGTCGGCCGGCAGCAGGTCGGGGGTGAACTGAATTCGATGGAACTGGGCTTCGATGCCCTCGGCGAGTTCTTTGATCGCTTTGGTCTTGGCCAGACCGGGAGCGCCCTCGACCAGCATATGGCCGTCGGCGAGCAGGGCGATGAGCAATCGCTCGATGAGTTTTTCCTGGCCGAGAATCTGCGTTGAAAGAAAGGTTCGCAGCGCCAGCAGCGCTTCACGATGTTCCATCGGTGACTGTTCCTGGAAAGGGGGTGGCCGGGGCGTTCGGATAACGCCGGGGCTGGGGGCGTTACTTTAATCCATCGTGGGGGGCGGCGACTAACGGCATTTGCGCGATTTGTCAGTATCGGCCTCCGTTTGCACTGTGTAGGGCCGTTTCTGGACGTTGCTACGATTCAGGTCTGCGTGTGCAAGCTGTTCAATATGACCTTGATGGCGGGGCGCTCAAGCAGTTCGCACCAGTTGCCTTCATCAACGATGGCGCCCCGCTGCATGACGAGCACGCGGTCAAAACGATGGAGATGTTCAACATCATGAGTGACACATATAAAGCCCTGTCCAGCGAATGTCTTGAATAGCAAATCCCACACTGGTGTGGCGAGTTTCGGTTCAATCGAAGCACTCGGCTCATCAAACAGATTGAATTTGCCCGGTCGATTCAGGAGTCGCAGCAACGAAAGCCGCTTCGCTTCACCTCCGGAGATATTGGTGGCGTTTTCAGCGATGTGACCTCGGCCAATGATTTCATCAAGCTGGAGAGATTGAATTGCCTCGTTCAATGTTTTCGACTGCTCAACACCGAAAAGTACGGACTGTTCAAAACTTCCTTCCAGGAACTGCGGAGACTGGGGGCTGTAACGCACCGTTTCCAGATGAACGCGAGCATTTAAGCGATCTATGCACAGCTCGTCGATGAACAGCCGGGGCCGCACCGAAAAATCCAGTCCTGCCAGCGCTTCGAGTAACGTCGATTTGCCAGCGCCGCTGGGCCCGATGATCGCGACGGATTGGCCCTGTCGGAAGCTGATCTGGCTGGCAATTGATAGCTGCGCAACACCGTTATGGGTGATCTCGCAGGGCTCGAGCCGTAATGTTGATAGGTTATGCAACGCATCAGAGTAATGGCGGCGATCGTTATCGAAGTCAGCAGTTGCAAGTAATTCTTTGAGTCGCCGTTGATCAGCCGAGAATTGATCCAGCACCCGATAGCCTTCGGTCAGTGCCGATACATTCAACAGGAACGTACCAGCAATAGAGAAAATGGCCACCAACTGACCGACGCTGATACTTGCTTGTCCGGACGTCTGATCCATGACTCCCCAAGCCAACAAACCGCCGGTGGACAGGCTGATAAACAAAATCTTCGCCGCGCTCAACAGTCCGCCCGAGCCTGCTACGGTTACAGCAGCGTTGGCGTAGCGCTCAAATGCTCGGTTCAAGGGTTGCAGGGCCGTGCGTTCGGCGCGTTCCAGCTTTATCGATTTACCAGCCCTCAAAGTATTGACCAAGGTTGCACTCAGCTCATCCTCCTGGTCATTAACAGCATCGATGTGTTTTCTGCGCCATCGAATGATCCGGTGAGTTGCGTAGAGATAACAGCCACCGAGGCCAGCTAGCGCGCAGAAAACCCAGGCTCCGCCCATATACCAGAATGCGCCGGCCACAATAAGAAACTCCAGACACAGGGGAAAACCCGTAGTGACGAAGAACATCAGCAACTGTTCGTGGGCAGTGATTCCGCGCTCGACCGACTTGATGAACTGTCCTATTCGCCACGTGCCGAACTGGGAAAAGTCCTTGCCCATCAACCGCGCCATCCAATTGATGGAAGCACCCATGACAATTCGCTGGACAAGCTTTGAGAGCAGCAGCGTTTGCAGGGGGGTGGTCATCGACTGAATGCAACCGGCCAGCGTAAAAGCTGCGGTGAAATAAAGCAGCGTACGCAGCGTTGTGTGATCGGCATCGTTTAGTGAATCGACGATCTTGCCCAATAACAAAGGAGGGGCCAGGGCCAGGATTTTCAGGGTGATGGTTGCGCCTATTGTCATCACCAGCAGGAGTCGATGTTTCTCGCAGGCTGTTCTTATAAATGTCTGCATGAGTATGTGCCTGTGGTCGTTTTGGATCACGCCGTTGGCGAGCTCCTGGTGCCGAGCAGAATGTGCTGAGGAGCTACGGGTTGGCCATTTCTGATTATGTTGAATCGTTCGAGACCCGGGATATAAGTCTGGGTAACTACGTTGGTCCCGGGATACTCCATGACTGTTCTGAAAAACAGGACTTTGTTCATACCGCTCAGGTTTTTTCGGAGCAAGGCAAGTTGTTCAGGAACAGAGAGTGCAAGCAGGTTTTTTGGCGGCGCCAGGGTATTGAGTTTCAAGTTTTTAACAGGTGCAAAGTCTATCAGCTGTTTCAGTTTCTCGGATTGACAAAGCACATCAAGTACCTTTCGGTCCGCGATTTCATCGTTGGCGTCGTATAAGGCGTTTGATTGGAATTGCTCCGTTACCGCTCTTTGGATGGCGATAAATATGTCCAAAGAACAGCCGGAGCCGATTGCGGATATATGTCGGTCGCCGGGGCCGGTTCGTGGGAATGCAACTGCCAGATAAACTTCTGACTCGTCTTTGATAATGATGATCTGCAAAGCTTCGGCAGTAGCGACCAGATTACCGTCATCGACATAGCGCACTCGCGCTCTCAAACCCAGTGTCTGGATAACATTGTTTATTCGGACAAACGCTTCCCTGGATGAAATCTCACGCTCTGACATGGTGAGCCTCGTAGGCTTGAATGCCGAAAGATCGACTTTCGGCATTTTCAGGATTGGCTGATCGGGAGGCCGAGTCAGCGGGTCAGTGAGGCGAAGAAGTCCAGTTCCGTCGCCAGGAAACCTTCAAAGTGGCCCGAGCCATAAGGCAAATCATCGAAGGTGTTTATTTCAGAACATTTTCTACCCATTACATATGACTCCATTGAATATCACGTTGTCGGCATTTTTTTGCGCGCCGAGCTTGCATGTTTTTTTGCAAGCGCAACGAGTAATAACAAGGGAGAGTTGAACCCGCAATCAGACGGCTTCCGATGATTGCGTAGGGCGCTTCTTGAGGAGTAGTAGGATCGAACTTCGTGCTGTTAAACACAGCGGCGTTCTATGCGGAAAATTAGCGCGAATTATGGTTTGCAGGTGTTTAGAACTTGTAGAGGTGTCAATTAGCGTGCAATTAATGACGATGGCATAAGAGGCGATCAAATGCCGTCGTCATTTATCTTGTCATGCGAGCCGAACTGGTTATTCCAGATTAATTACAAAAGTTCCTGTCCCATCGAGAATATTCTTCAAAGTCTCAACAACCTCTTCCATATCCACCATATCCGGGTTGAAAGCGATCTCCAGCACATCATCCCCATTCAACGCATCGGCATCCGCCGCAGCGATTTCGATCTTCAGCAGGTTCGACGTCAGCGTGACCTTCACCCCCTCCAGCGTCGAAGGCTCGCCATCCAGGGTGATCTCCAGCTCATCCTCATCCGGATAACGGCTCATCAGGAACATCTCGCCCTTGTCGCTGTGGCAGCACAGCATGGCCATGTTGTCTTCTTCGTCGTCGCACGGGTTGACGATCAGTAGGGCGGTGGTCATTTGCATGGGGGAAATCCTGGGCAGTGGCGGCGGTGAGTCTGTTCGAAGGCGCGATTTTGCCAGTCTCAACCGGTTTGCGCTGCCTGCATCGGTAAAAAGTGGCAAAGCAGGACATTTCTGTCGCCCGGTTCCGAGTAGCGAGAAGGGAAAATCCGACGCCAGCGTAAGGCGATTACCGGATGCGCAAAATCCACCCGAAATTGCGATTTTTCGCTTGTGATCGCGGCCTTTTTACCGTTAGTTTCGGCGCTCTTGCGCAATGGAGTGCGTTACGACAACCCCAAAAAGGGAACTTTGCCATGACCCAATATTTCGATCGCGCCGAAGAAATCCGCCACCTGTCCGATGAACAGATCGAGGAAATCTACAAGCGCTATCTCGAAGGCGAAAAAACTGCCGCGCTGATGGAGGAATTTCAGATCCCTGCAACGATGCGCAGTCTGCTCAAGGTTTTGCCCCCGGTCATCAGTGCCGACCTCAGCTGTCCTTACTGCAAACTGCCGATGTGGGTGCGCCGACACGCCAGGGGTACTCCGCTTTCGCTGCGCAGTACATTCAAATGCGTACGCTGTGAGCACCAGCAAAGCCTTCCCGGCACCAATACCCGCCACATGACTTGCAGCTGCACAGAATGTTTCAAGGTGCGCCAGCAGCAGCTTGCCGCCCGGGCCACGCGTGATCGCCTGGAATTGGAAGCTCGATATGGCGCGCGATGCCCCGCAGTGCCTTACGCCAATCTGGGGTTTGTGCAGAAGCTGACGTTGCTCGCTTTGCTGGATGATGGTTACGGCGCGACCGTTGAATGGATTGCGCCGTTGAATGCGCCATCCAGAGAAGAGCTGCTCGCCCTGACGTTCGAGGCCCGTGAAGAGCTGCTCAAAGGCCTGCACGAAGCCGGGGTGCTGGCAGTTTCCACCGATTCCGACATCAACGCCTTCGATCGCAGCGAAGGCTGCAATATCCGCGAGTACAGCGCGGTGCGCTGGCTGGCCAGCGTCACGCTCGACGGCGTAACGCGCTGTGCCCGCGAGAATTTGTATCAGGTGCTGTATCAGGAGTTGTCGGGCAGCGTCAAAGCCGCCTGGAAGAGCGAAATCTATTCGCTGGTCTTCAGTCTCGCCCGAGAAGCGTCCATTCAATACATCCGTGTGCTGGCCGCTGAAGTAGATTTTGCCTTCACGGCCGAGGCCCGTGCCGAGGAGGTGGTCGGGCAGTTGCTGCAGGACTTCTCGGTGAGTCAGTTGTATTACTTCGCCCGCTTGGCGGTACGAAACGCCGCGCACTTTTATGCCACCGGCAATTCCAAAGGGCGCAGTCACGCCTCCAACACCATTCCGCGCAACATGCTGAGCACGGCGCAGGACGCGCTCGCGCGCAACTGGCGCAAGAACGCCCATCGCGATGCGCGAGTACCGCAAACGGCCTTGCAGCGCTTGCTCTACGACGTGGTGCTCAAGGACAGCGGCGCCGGATTTTCCAAATCGCCGGGCATGTACTGGCGTGACGAACTGGTCCCGCAGTTCTTTTCCGCCGTGGCGTTCGACAGCGACTTGCTCAGCCATCTGCGCCTGTTCTGCCGCGAATGCGATTCGAGCAACATTGACGCCAGCATGGACAAGCAGATCCTGCAGACGACGTGCTACGACTGCGCCACGGTGAGCAAATTCAGAGCCTTTGAGGAACTGCCGGACTGATTCGCGTCAACCGCTGGCGCTGAACCGGATGCCACGCTCAGGGTCGATAACAGGGCCTTGGGCGTTTTCGTTTCCGGATATGTAACGTCCTCGGTGACCGACCTGGCACGAAAGTCCCGTGAAACCGGGGTTTCGAACCTGCATTTCGGCGCACGCCTGCTAGTGTTGATGCAGGCCAAACCCTGCATTTACGTGCCAATGACCGAATATGTCGCAGCACCGCAAGCAGACACATTGTCGCACCCATTAAGCTGCGCAACGGATGAGCACCCGTAAAGGCATTGCCGGCAGTGCTGGCAGTCGCTTTTGCAGATGCTCATTCATGGAAGGTGAATGTGACCTGAGTGTCCCGTCCAGCTTCACCCACCTGTCTCCCTGTTTCCTCTGCCCGAGAATCAGGAACAGGGCGACACCAGCCCCGAAAGGGGTGTTGCACGCGACGCTTTCCATCAATAACAAGCTTAAGCGGAGTACCACAGATGGCGTTCTTCACCGCAGCCAGCAAAGCCGACTTCCAGCACCAACTGCAAGCGGCACTGGCGCAGCACATCAGTGAACAGGCACTGCCACAAGTGGCGCTGTTCGCTGAACAATTCTTCGGCATCATTTCCCTGGACGAACTGACTCAACGTCGTCTCTCCGACCTCGCTGGCTGTACTCTTTCTGCGTGGCGCCTGCTTGAGCGCTTCGATCACGCGCAACCGCAAGTGCGTGTCTACAACCCCGATTACGAACGCCACGGCTGGCAGTCGACCCACACCGCGGTCGAAGTGCTGCACCACGACCTGCCATTTCTGGTCGACTCGGTGCGCACCGAGCTGAACCGTCGCGGCTACAGCATTCACACCCTGCAGACCACCGTGCTCAGCGTACGTCGTGGCAGCAAGGGCGAATTGCTGGAAGTCCTGCCAAAAGGCAGCACCGGCGAAGGCGTGCTGCACGAATCGCTGATGTACCTGGAAATCGACCGTTGCGCCAACGCGGCCGAGCTGAATGTGCTGAGCAAAGAGCTTGAGCAGGTGCTCGGTGAAGTGCGCGTAGCCGTCGCTGACTTCGAGCCGATGAAAGCCAAGGTGCAGGACATCCTCACCCAGCTCGATAACAGCGCCTATCCGGTCGATGCCGACGAAAAGAACGAAATCAAGAGCTTCCTGGAATGGCTGGTGGGCAACCACTTCACCTTCCTCGGCTACGAAGAGTTTGTGGTTACCGATCAGGCCGATGGCGGCCACATCGAGTACGACCGGAACTCCTTCCTCGGCCTGACCAAACTGCTGCGCACCGGCCTGACCTACGAAGACCTGCGCATCGAAGACTACGCCGTCTCCTACCTGCGCGAACCGACCCTGCTGTCGTTCGCCAAGGCTGCGCACCCGAGCCGCGTACACCGTCCGGCTTACCCGGATTATGTGTCGATCCGTGAAATCGACGCCGACGGCAAAGTCATCAAGGAACATCGCTTCATGGGCCTGTACACCTCATCGGTGTACGGCGAGAGCGTGCGGGTCATCCCGTTCATCCGCCGCAAGGTCGAAGAAATCGAGCGCCGCTCCGGCTTCCAGTCCAAGGCTCACCTGGGCAAGGAACTGGCGCAGGTCCTCGAAGTGCTGCCGCGTGACGACCTGTTCCAGACCCCGGTCGACGAACTGTTCACCACCGTGATGTCGATCGTGCAGATCCAGGAACGCAACAAGATCCGCGTGTTCCTGCGCAAAGACCCGTACGGTCGCTTCTGCTACTGCCTGGCCTACGTGCCGCGCGACATCTATTCCACCGAAGTGCGCCAGAAGATCCAGCAAGTGCTGATGGAGCGCCTGAAGGCTTCCGATTGCGAATTCTGGACTTTCTTCTCGGAATCCGTGCTGGCCCGCGTGCAGCTGATTCTGCGCGTCGATCCGAAGAACCGCCTCGACATCGACCCGCTGCTGCTGGAAAAAGAAGTGGTCCAGGCCTGCCGCAGCTGGCAGGACGACTACGCCGCACTGACCGTCGAAAGCTTCGGCGAAGCCCACGGCACCAACGTGCTGGCCGACTTCCCGAAAGGCTTCCCGGCCGGCTACCGCGAGCGTTTCGCTGCGCATTCGGCCGTGGTCGACATGCAGCACCTGCTGAGCCTCAACGAAAAAAATCCGCTGGTGATGAGCTTCTATCAGCCGCTCGGTCAGGTCTCCGGCCAGCGCGAGCTGCATTGCAAGCTGTATCACGCCGACACGCCGCTGGCGCTGTCCGACGTCCTGCCGATTCTGGAAAATCTCGGCCTGCGCGTACTGGGTGAATTCCCGTATCGCCTGCGCCACACCAACGGCCGCGAATTCTGGATTCACGATTTCGCTTTCACCGCCGCTGAAGGTCTGGACCTCGACATCCAGCAACTCAACGACACGCTGCAGGACGCGTTCGTGCACATCGTGCGCGGCGATGCCGAAAACGACGCGTTCAACCGTCTGGTGCTGACCGCCGGTCTGCCATGGCGCGACGTAGCACTTCTGCGTGCCTACGCCCGTTACCTGAAGCAGATTCGTCTGGGCTTCGACCTGGGTTACATCGCCAGCACCCTGAACAACCACACCGACATCGCTCGCGAGCTGACCCGGTTGTTCAAGACCCGTTTCTACCTGGCGCGCAAGCTCGGCAGCGATGATCTGGAAGACAAGCAACTGCGTCTGGAACAAGCGATTCTGACCGCACTGGACGATGTTCAGGTGCTCAACGAAGACCGCATCCTGCGTCGTTACCTCGACCTGATCAAAGCCACCCTGCGCACCAACTTCTATCAGACTGACGCCATCGGCCAGAACAAGTCGTACTTCAGCTTCAAGTTCAACCCGCACGCGATCCCTGAGCTGCCCAAGCCAGTGCCGAAGTTTGAAATCTTCGTCTACTCGCCACGCGTCGAAGGCGTGCACCTGCGCTTCGGCAACGTTGCCCGTGGTGGTCTGCGCTGGTCCGACCGTGAAGAAGACTTCCGTACCGAAGTGCTCGGTTTGGTAAAAGCCCAGCAAGTGAAGAACTCGGTCATCGTGCCAGTGGGCGCGAAGGGCGGCTTCCTGCCGCGTCGTCTGCCACTGGGCGGCAGCCGTGACGAGATCGCGGCCGAGGGCATCGCCTGCTACCGCATCTTCATTTCCGGTCTGTTGGACATCACCGACAACCTGAAGGACGGCGCACTGGTGCCGCCGGTCAATGTCGTGCGTCATGACGACGATGACCCGTACCTGGTGGTCGCGGCGGACAAGGGCACTGCAACGTTCTCCGACATCGCCAACGGCATTGCCATCGATTACGGCTTCTGGCTGGGTGACGCGTTTGCATCCGGTGGTTCGGCCGGTTACGACCACAAGAAAATGGGCATCACCGCCAAAGGCGCGTGGGTCGGCGTGCAGCGCCACTTCCGCGAACGCGGCATCAATGTTCAGGAAGACAGCATCACCGTGGTTGGCGTCGGCGACATGGCCGGCGACGTGTTCGGTAACGGCCTGTTGATGTCCGACAAGCTGCAACTGGTGGCCGCGTTCAACCACATGCACATCTTCATCGACCCGAACCCGAACCCGGCGACCAGTTTCGTCGAGCGTCAGCGTCTGTTCGACCTGCCGCGTTCGGCCTGGACCGATTACGACACCAGCATCATGTCCGAAGGTGGCGGTATCTTCTCGCGCAGCGCGAAGAGCATCGCGATCTCGCCGCAGATGAAAGAACGCTTCGACATCCAGGCTGACAAGCTGACCCCGACCGAACTGCTCAACGCCTTGCTCAAGGCGCCGGTGGATCTGTTGTGGAACGGCGGTATCGGCACCTACGTCAAGGCCAGCACCGAAAGCCACGCCGATGTCGGCGACAAGGCCAACGATGCACTGCGCGTCAACGGTAACGAGCTGCGCTGCAAGGTCGTGGGCGAGGGCGGTAACCTCGGCATGACCCAATTGGGTCGTGTGGAATTCGGCTTGAATGGCGGCGGTTCCAACACCGACTTCATCGACAACGCCGGCGGCGTGGACTGCTCCGACCACGAAGTGAACATCAAGATCCTGCTGAACGAAGTGGTTCAGGCCGGTGACATGACCGACAAGCAACGCAACCAGTTGCTGGCGAGCATGACCGACGAAGTTGGCAATCTGGTGCTGGGCAACAACTACAAGCAGACTCAGGCCCTGTCCCTGGCGGCGCGCCGTGCCTACGCGCGCATCGCTGAGTACAAGCGTCTGATGAGCGATCTGGAAGGCCGTGGCAAGCTGGACCGTGCCATCGAATTCCTGCCGACCGAAGAGCAACTGACCGAGCGCGTCGCTGAGGGCCACGGCCTGACCCGTCCTGAGCTGTCGGTGCTGATTTCCTATAGCAAGATCGACCTGAAAGAGCAGCTGCTGGGCTCGCTGGTGCCGGACGACGATTACCTGACCCGCGACATGGAAACGGCGTTCCCGCCGACCTTGGTCAGCAAGTTCTCCGAAGCCATGCGTCGTCACCGTCTGAAGCGCGAGATCGTCAGCACCCAGATCGCCAACGATCTGGTCAACCACATGGGCATCACCTTCGTGCAACGACTCAAAGAGTCGACCGGCATGAGCCCGGCAAACGTGGCTGGCGCTTACGTGATCGTGCGCGACATCTTCCACCTCCCGCACTGGTTCCGTCAGATCGAAGCGCTGGACTATCAGGTTTCCGCTGACGTGCAGCTGGAGCTGATGGACGAGCTGATGCGTCTGGGCCGTCGCGCCACGCGCTGGTTCCTGCGTGCCCGCCGCAACGAGCAGAACGCTGCCCGTGACGTCGCGCACTTCGGTCCGCACCTGAAAGAGCTGGGTCTGAAGCTCGACGAACTGCTCAGCGGCGAAATCCGCGAGAACTGGCAGTCGCGCTATCAGGCGTACGTCGAAGCCGGTGTACCGGAATTGCTGGCGCGTATGGTTGCGGGCACCTCGCACCTGTACACGCTGCTGCCGATCATCGAGGCCGCCGACGTCACCGGGCAGGACCCGGCCGAAGTGGCCAAGGCTTACTTCGCCGTGGGCTCTGCGCTGGACATCACCTGGTACCTGCAACAGATCAGCGCCTTGCCGGTGGAAAACAACTGGCAGGCTCTGGCCCGTGAAGCGTTCCGTGATGACGTCGACTGGCAGCAACGGGCGATCACCATCTCCGTCCTGCAACAGGGCGACGGTTCCCAGGACGTGGAAGCACGCCTGGCGCTGTGGATGGCCCAGCACGAAAGCATGATCGAACGCTGGCGCGCCATGCTGGTGGAAATCCGTGCTGCGAGCGGTACGGACTACGCCATGTACGCGGTAGCCAACCGTGAACTGCTTGATCTGGCGTTGAGCGGGCAAGCGATCGTGCCTGCGATCACTGCGAATGCCGAGCTTGAACTGGCGTAAGTAGTGGCTGAGTGAAAAAGCCCCGCTCTCGAAAGAGGCGGGGCTTTTTCTTGTCTGTCATTCAGAGCGTATCGGCGCAGCGGAAGGCGAAGCTACCAACGCCGTCGGCACGGGGCAGGGATGTTCCGGTTACGACAATCTGATTGTTCTGAATAGCAAGGCCTCCCGCCATGTCGAGCACGTCGGTCAGATTGATCACCAGCACACCGTCGTCGGCAAAACCGCGATCCGGAGCGCCGTCCGATTTGAACTGGGCAATGACGATTTCGGAGTCTTCTTCGCCGTGGGTGCTGGAAAGCAACACGATGCGTACGCCTTCTCGCAGCGTGCCAGCAGTCCATTGGATGCCGAAAGGCGCATCGGAATAAGACGTCAGGACTGGCCTCCCTTCATTGAAGTCGCTGGCGTATTTGCCATTTCTGTCGACACAAACCAGCACGCCCCGGTGAACAAGATCCTCCGAGGTGGCGCTACCGATGCCGAGGATGTTGCCATCAGGCATTTCCACCAGTTGGTTGATCTGACTGAGCTTGTCCAGGCGGTCGAACAGGGCAAAACCGTTATCGCCAAAGCTGCTGACAGGCTTACCTGCGGCGTCGAAGAGGGCGATCATTGCGCGATAGCGGTCTTCACGTGAAATGTAACCTGCGATGGCGAATTTGCCGTCCTGCAGCCGGATCAGTGAGCCAGCCCACGTGGAATTGTCCAGGTATCGAATCGTGATGTAACCCTGTCCTTGGCCAAAGGAAGTGTCCAGAGCCCCGTCGCTATGCAGCCTGATCAAAAGACCGTATTGGTCATTGGGGGAATATTGATGATTGCTCAGCACCATCAGTTTTCCGTCGGCCAGTTCAATGGCATGGCCACTGTAATCGGATGCCGTAGTGCGTTTTTGCTCCGGTGCTACCTCGGACGACGCGAGGGCGGCCAACGGAATCTGGCTGACGATGACCACGCCGTTGTCGCCAAATCCGCTCTCGGGCGTTCCGTCATTGCGAAACATCGCCAAGCAGCGCTGTGGTCGTGCGTATTCGTGTAGGACAAAGGCACCCTGAAGCAACAGATTGTTGTTCTTGAGGATGCTGATGCTGCCACCCGTGGATTTATAGCCCTGCGCGAAAACCCCGGTCGCCACGCCATCCCGGGCAAACGAAGCGTCCTGTGTGCCATCAGGCTTCAACCGCACAATGGCGAACTTGTTGCCCGCACTGGCGGCGATCAGCAGCTTGCCGTCCGCCGCGACGGTAACTGCGTTGGCGAAGCCGTTTTCCTGATCGGGATGTTCAAACCAGGTGAGGCCATTTTTGTCGGGGCCGAAAGTGGGGTCCAGGTTATGCACGGCGGTGTCTTTGACTTCAGTCATGGTCAGCTCCTCGAATACGCTGTTTTTGCGTAAAGCGATCAGTCGATAGAGACCGGCAAATCAACGCAGTGCTGGTATTTGGGAAGCTTTCGGTCGCGCTGTCCACTGTCAGACCTGACAGTGGACAGCGGGGGATGATTGTGGATTTGGAAGGGATGG
>NZ_WBRZ01000139.1:0-14928 GCF_008923895.1 Pseudomonas sp. GXM4 | reverse complement strand
GCTGCAGCCCCAAAACCTGCAATCGAAATTCATCAGGTAGACCGTGTGCGCTGGATTCAGGGCCGCTTCGCAGCCCAACGGGGATGAATCCCCTCACCACAAAAGCATCACCGGCCACCAGGGAACACGAGGGAGGCATGAATCATGGCTGACTCGATCTCGCTGAAGAAACTCGTCACCCGCCTGTTGCTGGTGGTGGTGGCGATGTTCGTCTTCGGTTTCGCCCTGGTGCCGATCTACGACGTGATGTGCAAAGCCTTCGGCATCAACGGCAAGACCGGCGGCCAGTATGCAGGCGAGCAAGTGGTCGACACCTCGCGCCAGGTGCGCGTGCAATTTCTCTCGACCAACACCGCCGACATGCCGTGGGACTTTTACCCGAAACACGACGAGCTGACCGCCAATCCCGGCGCGGTGAACGAGATGGTGTTCATCGCGCGCAATCCCACCGACAAACCGATGAGTGCGCAAGCGGTGCCGAGCATCGCGCCGAGCAACGCGGCGGCGTTTTTCCACAAGACCGAATGCTTTTGTTTTACCCAGCAGGTGCTGCAGCCCGGTGAACAGATCGAAATGCCGGTGCGTTTCATCGTTGACCGCGACATGCCCAAGGAAGTGAAGCACCTGACGCTGTCCTACACGCTGTTCGATATCACCGCCCGACATCCGCCGGTGGCTGTTAACACTGGCGGTTGAGCGTGGCCGATAAGGAGAACAATAAATGGCAACTCATGAGCATTATTACGTTCCGGCCCAGAGCAAATGGCCGATCATCGCCACGCTCGGGATGTTCGTCACCGTGTACGGCCTCGCCACCTGGTTCAACGATCTCAAGGCCGCACGCCCGGACTCCCACGGCCCATTGATCTTTTTCGTCGGTGGCCTGCTGCTGGCGTACATGCTGTTCGGCTGGTTCGGTGCGGTGATCAAGGAAAGTCGCGCGGGGTTGTACAGCCCACAGCTGGACCGCTCGTTCCGCTGGGGCATGAGCTGGTTCATCTTTTCCGAAGTGATGTTCTTCGTCGCCTTCTTCGGCGCGCTGTTCTACGTCCGCCACGTGTCCGGGCCGGCGCTGGGCGGCGAAGGGCCGAAAGGCATCGCGCATATGCTCTGGCCGAATTTCGAATTTGTCTGGCCGCTGCTGCACACACCAGACCCGAAACTGTTCCCGCCACCCAAGGACGTCATCAGCCCGTGGGGCCTGCCGCTGATCAATACGATCCTGCTGGTCAGCTCCAGCGTGACCATCACCATCGCCCACCATGCGCTGAAGAAAGGCCATCGCGGTGCGCTGAAACTGTGGCTGGCGATTACCGTACTGCTGGGCATCGCGTTCCTCGGTTTCCAGGCCGAGGAATACATCCACGCCTATAAAGAGCTGGGGCTGACCCTCGGCTCGGGCATCTACGGCGCGACGTTCTTCATGCTTACCGGGTTCCACGGCGCCCACGTGACCATCGGCACGATCATCCTGTTCGTGATGTTGATGCGCATCATGAAGGGCCACTTCGACAACGAGCACCAGTTCGGTTTCGAAGCGGCGAGCTGGTACTGGCACTTCGTCGATGTGGTGTGGATCGGTTTGTTCTTCTTCGTTTACGTCCTCTGACTGCTGGCGCTACCAGGGCGCATGGGACACCAACTGGCCGCTGTAGAAACCCCAGGCCATCAGGCCGACGGTGACCACGGCCAGTGCCACCCGAACACTCAAGGCGATGACCAGCCGATTGGAGCTGCTGTCGTCCTTGACCAGGAAAAACAGGCCGCTGAACAGGCTGACGACCGTGGCAATCAGCATCAGGACGATCGCTGCTTTGAACATGGCAAGACTCCGGGGGACAGGCGATGCACTTGAGTATAGCGATCGCGATGACTGACTTTATGGCGCGCCCATGAAGCGCTTTCGCCCGGGCGTGATTCCCACTGTCGTGGTGGCGCTGTTGCTGCCGCTGATGGTTGCGCTGGGCTTCTGGCAACTGGGCCGGGGCGCGGAGAAAACCGCGCTGCTGGCCAGTTATGCCGAACGTCGCATGGCCGAACCGCTGGCCAGCGGTGAACTGCTTGGCAGCGTCGACCCGGCTTACCGCCGCGTGCGCCTGCACGGCCAGTTCGACCCCGCCCACACGCTGTTGCTCGACAACCGCCAGCGTGGCGGCAAGGTCGGCGTCGAATTGCTGCAACCGTTTCAGGACCAACGCAGCGGCCTCTGGCTGCTGGTCAATCGCGGCTGGCTGCCATGGCCCGATCGGCGCGTGCCGCCGCAATTCACGACACCGGCCGAGGCGCTGACGCTCGACGCCTGGGTCTATGTCGCCCCCGGCGCAACGTTCCAGTTGCACGCCGATCCGGTCAGCCATGTCTGGCCGCAAACCATTACCGCCGTCGAGCCGGGCAAATTGTGGCAAACCCTGGAGCGCGACGGCTTCGCCTACGAATTACGCGCCGAACCCGGCCCGGCCAGCTACCAGACCGATTGGCCGGTAGTCGCGATGGGCCCGGAAAAACACCTCGGCTACGCCGTGCAATGGTTCGCCATGGCCACGGCCCTGCTCGGTCTTTACCTCTATTTCGGCTGGCACCACGCAAAGGAGAAACGCCATGGGAAGCGTCATGAATCCACCCAGCATGTCTGAGGCCAAACCCGTTCCCAGCCGCCGGCGCGGGCGCATTCAATTGTTGCTGATCGTGCTTGGCGTGGTCGGGCCGATGCTGCTCGCCACCGGCATGTACAAATTGCAGTTCTGGGTGCCGGAAGGACGCAGCTACCACGGCGAGCTGATCGGCAACGGCCAGACCCGCGCCGACCTCGGCGTGCAGGCCGATGAGCAGCGCTGGCAGATTCTGGTCACGGCGCCAAAGGACTGCGCCGTCGATTGCCAGCAACTGGTTTATCTGGCGCGGCAGATCCAGATCAGCCTCGGCCGCGAAGCCGGGCGCGCCAGCCACGCCCTCGCCGCCGCGCAACCACTGAGCGCTGATTACGCCGCGAAACTCGACCGTGAATATCCGCAGTTGCAGCGCTATCCGCTGGATGCCGGGGTGTTCGTCAGGACCACCGGCGACAAAGCCGTGCCGCAGCTGTGGATCGTCGACCCGCACGGCAATCTGGTGCTGCGTTACGAGCCGAATGTGAAGGGCAAGGATCTGCTTAACGACCTGCGGCATCTGCTGAAACTGTCGAACATCGGATGAGGGCATCGTCATGGCCAAACCTGGATTTCGCCTCGCGCTGTTTGCCACCCTGCTGGCGCTGATTGTGGTGCTGCTCGGCGCCTATACGCGCCTGACCCACGCCGGCCTCGGCTGCCCGGACTGGCCAGGCTGCTACGGCTTTATCAGCGTGCCGAAAAGCGAGGCGCAACTGGCCCATGCCGAACTGCATTTCCCTGACGCGCCAGTGGAGGCACACAAGGGCTGGAACGAGATGATTCACCGCTACTTCGCCGGCACCCTCGGCTTGCTGATTTCAGTTTTGGCCGGGCGCGCCTGGGTCAACCGGCGCCATCCGGGCCAGCCGGTGAAACTGCCGCTGTTTCTGCTGGCGGTGGTCATCGCCCAAGCGGCGTTCGGTATGTGGACGGTGACGCTCAAGCTTTGGCCGCAAGTGGTCACCGGGCATTTGCTCGGCGGCTTTGCCACGTTGAGTCTGCTGTTCCTGCTGACGCTGAGGTTGTCCGGCGTGCTGCCGGCGCTGACCGTACCCAAGCGCCTGCAATACTGGGCGACGGCGGGGCTGCTGCTGGTGATCGGCCAGATCGCCTTGGGCGGCTGGGTCAGTTCCAACTACGCAGCGGTGGCCTGCATCGACTTCCCCACCTGCCATGGCCAATGGCTGCCGCCGGCGGACTTCGCCAATGGTTTTCACCTGACCCAGCACATCGGCCCGAATTATCTCGGCGGACAACTCGATAGCGATGCGCGCACGGCCATTCATCTGACCCACCGCATCGGCGCTTTGCTGGTGACGGTCGTGCTGCTCGGTCTGGCCTGGCAACTGAAGGTGGTGGGCATGACCCGACTGGCCGGGTTGCTGCTGATCGCCCTCGCCGCGCAGATCACCCTTGGCATCAGCAACGTGCTGTTTCATCTGCCGCTGCCGGTGGCCGTCGCGCACAACGCCGGCGGCGCGGCGCTGTTACTGACGCTGGTGCTGGTCAATTATCACGCGCGCACCAGCCTGTTGCGGGTGAGCCAACCAGGGCTGGTGCGCTGGCGCTTGAGTGCGCACAAACCTGTCGTCGCGCCCATCGCATTGAAAGGAGAAACGCCATGGCGAGTCTGATCGGCCAGCGTGCAGCGCAAGCGCTGTGGCGCGATTATCTGGAGCTGACCAAACCGAAAGTCGTGGTGCTGATGCTGATCACCTCGCTGGTCGGCATGTTCCTCGCCACCCGCGCCGGGGTGCCGTGGACAGTGCTGGTGTTTGGCAATCTGGGCATTGCCTTGTGCGCCGGCGGCGCGGCGGCGGTCAATCATGTGGTCGATCGGCGCATTGATGCGGTAATGGCGCGCACGCACAAACGGCCGCTGGCCGAAGGCCGGGTTTCACCTGCGGCGGCGCTGACCTTCGCCCTGGTGCTGGCATTGCTCGGCCAGGCGCTGCTGCTGACCTTCACCAATCAGCTGACCGCTTGGCTGACTCTCGCCTCGCTGCTCGGTTATGCGGTGGTCTACACCGGTTTTCTCAAGCGTGCGACGCCGCAGAACATCGTCATCGGCGGCCTCGCCGGTGCCGCGCCGCCGCTGCTGGGCTGGACCGCCGCCACCGGCCATGTCAGCGCCGAACCGCTGTTGCTGGTGCTGATCATCTTCGCCTGGACCCCGCCGCACTTCTGGGCGCTGGCGATTCATCGCAAAGAGGAATACGCCAAGGCCGACATTCCGATGCTGCCGGTGACCCATGGCGAGCACTACACCAAAGTGCACATTCTGCTCTACACCTTCGCGCTGCTGGCAGTGAGTCTGCTGCCGTACGTGATTCACATGAGCGGCGCGCTGTATCTGGTCTGTGCGCTGGTGTTGGGCGCAAGGTTTCTGCAATGGGCCGTGGTGCTGTACCGTGGCACTCGGCCGCACGCGGCGATCAACACCTTCAAGTACTCTATTTATTACTTGTTCCTGTTGTTCATCGCCCTGCTCGTAGACCACTACTTACTGTTGAACCTATGACCCGAACCCAGAAAACCGTCTTCATCCTCGTCGCCGTGATCGCGCTGATCCTCGGGCTTACCGTGAATAAAGTGCTGAACGGCAAAGGCCAGGGCGATCCGACTGCGCTGATCGACGCCGGCATTATCCTGCTGCCGCAGAGCCGCAACCTGCCGGACGTGACCATGACCGATCAGGACGGCAAACCAGTTGCCATCGACGAGTTGAAAGGCAAGTGGAGTCTGTTGTTCTTCGGTTATACCTTCTGCCCGGACATCTGCCCGACCACCCTGGCGCAACTGCGGCAGATCAAGAGTGAATTGCCGAAAGAGGCTGTGGACAAGTTGCAGATCGTGCTGGTCAGCGTTGACCCCAACCGCGATACGCCGAAGCAGTTGAAACAGTACCTGGGCTACTTCGATCCGCAGTTCATTGGCCTGACGCCTTCATCTATCGAGGAGCTGCAGAAGGTGGCGAACGCGGTGAGCATTCCGTTCATTCCCGCCGATACCAGCAAGCCGAATTACACGGTGGACCATAGCGGCAATCTGGCGGTGATCGGGCCGGATGGTACGCAGCGTGGGTTTATTCGGGCGCCGTTGAATAACACCAAACTGGTGGCGCAATTGCCGGTGATGCTCAACCGCAAATAAACGCAGAAAGCGAAAAGCCCCTCACCCTAACCCTCTCCCAGAGGGAGAGGGGACTGATTGGGGGATGCTGAAGCAATACGCCGGCTTGTAAGCGCTGTGCTGAATCCATAATCGACTGGATCTTTCAGGTCGATGCATAGCGCCAGACACCTCGGTCGGCCCCCTCTCCCTCGGGAGAGGGCTGGGGTGAGGGGCAGCTTCAAAGCAGGTCCAAAGCCAGACACCAGACACAAAAAAGGGGACGCCATTGGCGTCCCCTTTTTCATTGCAGCCATCCAAATCAGAACGCCGGCAACACCGCGCCTTTGTACTTCTCGGTAATGAACTGCTTCACTTCCGGGCTGTGCAGCGCAGCCGCCAGTTTCTTCATCGCGTCGCTGTCCTTGTTGTCCGCGCGGGACACGAGGATGTTCACGTACGGCGAGTCGTTGCCTTCGATCACCAGCGCATCCTTGGACGGATCAAGCTTGGCTTCCAGCGCGTAGTTGGTGTTGATCAGCGCCAGATCGACCTGAGTCAGCACGCGCGGGATGGTCGCGGCTTCCAGTTCACGGAATTTCAGGTCTTTCGGGTTTTGCTCGATGTCTTTGAGGGTCGACAGAATATTGGTCGGGTCCTTCAAAGTGATCACGCCAGCCTTGGCCAGCAGCAACAGCGCACGGCCGCCGTTGGTGGCGTCGTTCGGGATCACCACGTTGGCACCGCCGGGCAGGTCTTTCAGATCCTTGAGCTTGCTCGAATAAGCACCCAGCGGCTCCAGGTGCACGCCGGTCACGGCGACGAGGCTGGTGCCCTTGGCCTTGTTGAACTCATCGAGGTACGGCTGGTGCTGGAAGAAGTTGGCGTCCAGACGCTTTTCAGCGACCTGTACGTTCGGCTGAATGTAATCGGTGAAGACCTTGACCTTCAGATCCACGCCTTCCTTGGCCAGGGCCGGTTTGACGAATTCGAGGATTTCCGCATGCGGCACCGGGGTGGCGGCAACGGTCAGGGTCTCGGCGTGGGCCGAAAACGCCGCAACAGCGGCGAAAGCAGCGATCAGTTTTTTCATTCAGCTGACTCCTTGTGAGGGCGCCCGCCAGCGAATGGCCCGCGCCTCTTGATTAAAAAACCGCTTATTTGCGCGAGAAATGCACGACCAGACGGTCGCCAACCATTTGCAGCACTTGCACCAGAATCAACAGCAGCACCACGGTGACGATCATCACGTCAGTCTGGAAACGCTGGTAGCCGAAACGGATCGCCAGGTCGCCCAGACCACCGGCGCCGACCACACCGGCCATCGCCGTGTAGGACACCAGTGTAATCGCTGTCACCGTAATCGCTGCGAAGATGCCCGGACGGGCTTCCGGCAGCAAGGCGTTCATGATGATCTGCCGCGTGGTCGCGCCCATCGACTGGGTCGCTTCGATGATGCCGCGATCGACTTCGCGCAGCGCGGTTTCCACCAGACGCGCGAAGAACGGCGTAGCACCAACCACCAGCGGCGGGATCGCCCCGGCCACACCCAGCGAGGTGCCGGTGATCAGCACGGTGAACGGGATCATCACAATCAGCAGAATAATGAACGGCAGCGAACGCAAAATGTTCACCACCAGCGACAGCACGGCGTAGAGGCCACGGTTCTCCAGCAACTGACGCGGGCTGCAGAGAAACAGCAGCACGCCCAGCGGCAGGCCGAGCAGCACGGTGAACAGCAGCGAACCGCCGAGCATAAGCATGGTGTCGCCGGTGGCCAGCCAGATTTCGTACCAGTCGATATTGGCGAAGAAACTCATCAGATCAGCCATTAGCGCAACACCTCCATGTGAACGTCAGCGGCGGTGAAGCGGGCAAACGCCGCCTCCATGTCGCCACCGGTGACAGCGAGGGTCAGTTGCCCGTACGGAATGTCTTTGATGCGGTCGATGCGACCGGCGAGGATGCTGTAGTCGACGCCGGTTTCCCGGGCGACGGTGCCGAGCAACGGCGCGTAGGTCGCTTCGCCCTGGAAGGTCAGACGCACGATACGCCCCGGCACGTGGGCGAAATCGTCACGCTGTTCGCTCTCGTCGATCTGCTCGCTTTCCTGGACGAAACGCTTGGTGGTCGGGTGCTGCGGATGCAGAAACACATCGGCCACCGGACCCTGCTCGACGATCACGCCGGCGTCCATCACAGCGACCTGATCGCAGACGCGACGGATCACGTCCATTTCGTGGGTGATCAGGACAATGGTCAGTTTCAGCTCGCGATTGATTTCTGCCAGCAGTTGCAGGACCGATGCCGTGGTCTGCGGGTCGAGGGCGCTGGTGGCCTCGTCGCACAGCAGAATTTTCGGCTTGGTCGCCAGCGCACGGGCAATGCCGACGCGCTGCTTCTGACCGCCGGACAGTTGCGCCGGGTACTTTTTCGCGTGGTCGGACAGACCGACCCGCGCCAGCAACTCGGCCACGCGATGGTTGATTTCGCTGCTCGACAACTCACCGGCCAGGGTCAGCGGCAAGGCGACGTTGTCGGCGACAGTCTTGGAGGCGAGCAGGTTGAAGTGCTGGAAGATCATCCCGACCTGCTGGCGGAAACGGCGCAGGCCGTTGGCGTCCAGTGCGGTGACTTCTTCGCCGTCGACGATGATCTTGCCGCCACTGGAATCTTCCAGGCGATTGATCAGCCGCAGCAGGGTACTTTTGCCCGCACCGGAATGGCCAATCAGGCCGAACACCTGGCCGTTCTCGATGGCGAGACTGGTCGGGTGCAGCGCGGGAATATCCTTACCGGCGACGCGGTAAGTCTTGTGGACGTTTTGAAACTCGATCACGTAGCGAACCTTGTGGGGCGCGTTGGAAAAGGATCAGCGGTTAGCCGGGCGCGCATTTTAGCCTGTCCGTATAGAGGTTCTTAGCATTTATTTCGCAATTAACCTTCAATTTGGCAATAACGCGATCAAAGGTCAGATAAACGGAACGGCTGAAACGCTCATCAGTCACTAAGTAAGCGACTTGAAACCCTGGGTGCCGTGCCCGGGAATCACTCAAGGGTCTGCGGAAGGCATCCGGGGCCAAACGAGGAGTTTACGTCTGATGAGCATCAAAAAGCCTGCACCCGATAAAAGCGAGATGGCCGGAACCGACACCCCGGATCGCGCCAACACCAACGCCAAGCTCGACAGCCTGGAAGAATTCCGTTCGGACGCCACCGGTCAGGCACTGCGCACCAATCAGGGCGTGAAGATCGCCGACAACCAGAACACCCTCAAAGCCGGGCCGCGCGGGCCTTCGCTGCTGGAAGACTTCATCATGCGTGAAAAGATCACGCACTTTGACCATGAGCGCATTCCGGAGCGCATTGTCCATGCGCGCGGCACCGGCGCGCACGGTTTCTTTCAGACCTACGAGAACCATGCAGCGCTGACCAAGGCCGGTTTCCTACAGGATCCGGGCAAGAAAACCCCGGTGTTCGTGCGCTTTTCCACGGTACAGGGGCCACGGGGTTCCGGCGATACCGTGCGTGACGTGCGCGGCTTTGCGGTGAAATTTTTTACCGATGAAGGCAACTTCGACCTCGTCGGCAACAACATGCCGGTGTTCTTCATTCAGGACGCGATCAAGTTTCCGGACTTCGTCCACGCGGTGAAACCCGAGCCGCACAACGAAATCCCCACCGGCGGCTCGGCTCACGATACGTTCTGGGACTTCGTCTCGCTGGTGCCGGAATCGGCGCACATGGTCATCTGGGCGATGTCCGACCGGGCCATCCCGAAAAGCCTGCGCAGCATGCAGGGCTTCGGCGTGCACACCTTCCGCCTGATCAACGCCGAGGGCAAATCGCGCTTCGTCAAATTCCACTGGCGCCCTACCGCCGGCACCTGCTCGCTGGTGTGGGACGAGGCGCAGAAGCTCGCCGGTAAAGACACCGACTACCATCGTCGCGACCTGTGGGAAGCGATCGAGATGGGCGACTACCCGGAGTGGGAACTGGGCGTACAGATCGTCGAAGAAGAGAACGAACACGACTTCGACTTCGACATCCTCGACCCGACCAAAATCATCCCCGAAGAAATCGTTCCGATTACGCCGCTGGGCAAAATGACTCTGAACCGCAACCCGGACAACTTCTTTGCGGAAACCGAGCAGGTCGCTTTCTGCCCTGGCCACATCGTGCCAGGCATCGACTTCTCCAATGACCCGCTGCTGCAAGGTCGACTGTTCTCCTACACCGACACGCAGATCAGCCGACTCGGCGGGCCGAACTTCCATGAGCTGCCGATCAACCGTCCGGTGGCGCCGTTCCACAACGGCCAGCGTGACGCACAGCACCGCACCACCATCGATAAGGGTCGTGCCTCGTACGAGCCAAACTCGATCGACGGCGGCTGGCCGAAAGAAACCCCGCCGGCGGCACAGGACGGTGGTTTCGAGAGCTACCCGGAGCGCATCGACGCCGCGAAGATCCGTCAACGCAGCGAGTCGTTCAGCGATCACTTCTCCCAGGCCCGCTTGTTCTTCAACAGCATGAGCGACCACGAGAAAGAGCACATCATCGCTGCCTACAGCTTCGAGCTGGGCAAGGTCGAGCGTGAGTTCATCCGTGCCCGTGAAGTGAACGAGATCCTTGCCAATATCGACCTGACCCTGGCCAAACGCGTGGCGGAAAACCTCGGCTTGCCGGCGCCAGCCAAAGGCACGGTCGAAGTGCGCAAGACCTCGCTGGAGCAGTCGCCAGCGCTGAGCCAGGCCAACCTGCTACCAGGCAATATCAAAACGCGCAAAGTGGCAATCCTTGCTGCCAATGGTGTTGATGCTGCGGCCATCGATGCGATGAAAAAAGCGCTGGAAGCCGAGGGCGCCCACGCGAAACTGCTCGGCCCGACCTCGGCGCCAGTCAAGACCGCTGACGGCAAGGCATTGCCGGTGGATGCGTCGATGGAAGGCATGCCTTCAATTGCGTTCGATGCGGTGTTCGTACCGGGTGGCGCGGCGTCGATTACCGCGTTGAGCGGCGACGGCGTGGCGCTGCATTATCTGCTGGAGGCCTACAAGCACCTGAAGGCGATCGCGCTGCACGGCGAGGCCAAGCAGTTGCAGGACTTGCTGAAGCTCGACGCGGATGCGGGGCTGTTGCAGGGCGCGGATGTGGGGGCGTTGACCAAGCCGTTCTTCGCCGCGATTGGCGAGCATCGGGTCTGGGCGCGGGAGCCTAAGGCCAAGGCGATTCCAGCGTAAAAGCAAAAGATCGCAGCCTTCGGCAGCTCCTACAGGATGTACTCGATCCCATGTAGGAGCTGCCGGAGGCTGCGATCTTTTTATGGTTTACGCGGGCTTAAAACCATCTGCGCCGGTACCGTGCGCAAGATCTGCTTCTCGATCTGCAAATCAAAATCAGGATCGAGCTTCTTGACTCGCTTGCTCAGCAACGTCGCCAGCCACGGATAATCCGCGGTGCGCGGCGCCTGGATGCTGACGGCGCATTCGTAATTCACCACATCGGCGGCGATCGCATCGAGTTGTCGTTGCAGCTTGTGAATATCGCCGATGTTCAACGCAACGGTGGTGCTCTCGGCGGTCGGGTCGATGACCTTGGCTTTCGGCCTGGCTTCGGCAGCCAGCAGCGCGGCCTCAGCCTTTTCCAGCTCGGCCTTGCGCGCTTCGGTGATCGCGCCGTTGACGCCGCCGGTCAGCGCGGGCGCCTTGGGCATCAGAGCACGGGCGCGGCTGAGCGCGGTGGCGGCAGCGTTGACATCGCCTTTCTGCAGAACGATCTGGCTGCGGCGCAGGTACGCTTCGGCCAGCTGCCGCTGGTACTGCTCAAGGGACTGATCGTTGGGGGTCGCGGCCTGCAAGGCGGCCAACTGGTCTTCGGCGGTGGCCAGTTCGCTGCTGGCGAGGCTTTGCTCCAGCTGTGCGATGGCCGTAGCCCGCGCGTCCGGGACTTCAGCCACCGGCGGCGTGCTTTGGCAGGCGCCCAGCAGCACTGAAAATGCGACAAGGAGCAGATAACGGGAGGCGAACGGCTTCATTCCTGCGACTCTCTAATTGCGCAAAAAGCGGCCAAGTCTACACCCCACGACGGGGCAGAACAAAACTCAACAGAAACAGCGCGGCTGCCGTCACCACGATCGACGGCCCCGCCGGGGTGTCCTTGAACCACGACAACGCCAGCCCGCCGCACACCGCGAGCATGCCCAGCAGGCTCGCCCCCAAGGCCATCTGCTCCGGCGAACGGGCGTGACGCTGTGCCGCAGCCGCCGGAATGATCAGCAGCGAAGTGATCAGCAGCACCCCGACGATTTTCATCGCCACGGCGATCACCACCGCGATCAACAGCATCAGCGCCAAGCGCAAACCCGCAACCGGCAAGCCTTCGACCCGCGCCAGTTCTTCGTGCACGGTGACCGCCAGCAGCGGCCGCCACAGCGTCACCAGCAACACCAGCACCGCCGCGGTGCCGCCGAGAATCCACGCCAGGTCGCTCGGACTGATTGCCAGCAAGTCGCCAAACAGATAGGCCATCAGGTCGATCCGCACTTCATGCATGAAGCTTAGTACCACCAGGCCGAGAGAGAGCGTGCTCGGTGCAAGAATTCCCAACAGCGTGTCGGACGCCAGCGGCTGACGCTGTTGCAGCGTCACCAAGAGCACCGCCAGCAGCAGGCAACCGACCGTCACCGCCACCGTCGGGCTGACGTCCAGCAAAAAGCCCAGCGCCACGCCGAGCAGTGCGGCGTGGGACAGGGTATCGCCGAAATAGGCCATGCGCCGCCACACCACAAACGAGCCGAGCGGTCCGGCCACCAGCGCCAGGGCCAGACCTGCAAGCAGGGCATACAAAAGAAAATCAGCCATGCTTGCAGCCGTCTCCATGAACATGAGGTTGCCCGCCGAGCGGGCCTTTGACCACCGAACCGTGCAGGTCGTGGGCGTGGTCGTGATGGTGGTGATAGATCGCCAGACTCGGCGCGTTCCTGCCGAACAGCTCGACGAATGCCGGGTCGCCGCTGACCTGCTCGGGGTGCCCGGAGCAGCAGACGTGGCGGTTGAGGCAGACCACCTGATCGGTGGTGCTCATCACCAGATGCAAATCGTGCGACACCATCAGCACGCCGCAACCGTGGCGGTCGCGCAGCCGGGTGATCAGGCTGTACAGCTCGGCCTGCCCGGCCACGTCGACGCCCTGCACCGGCTCATCGAGCACCAGCAGCTCAGGCTCACGCAGCAGTGCCCGAGCCAGCAGCACGCGCTGCATTTCGCCGCCGGAAACGCTCTGCACCGGGCTGTCGATCACGTGTTCGGCGCCGACCTCCTTCAATGCGGCCAAGGCACGCGAACGATCGACGCCAGGCACCAGGCGCAGGAAGCGCAGCACTGACAGCGGCAGGGTCGGGTCGACATGCAGCTTCTGCGGCATGTAGCCGACGCGCAGTTTCGGTTTGCGCCAGACGCTGCCGCTGTTTGGCTTCAACAGCCCGAGCACGGCGCGTACCAGCGTGGTTTTGCCGGCGCCGTTGGGGCCGATCAGGGTGACGATCTGCCCCGGCTCGACGCTCAGCTCGATGTTGTCCAGCACGGTCTGCCCGGCAAACGTGACGGCGACCTGTTCCAGACGGATCAGCGCATTGCTCATCAGGCCCCCTGGCAACCGGCGCACAGGCCGACCACTTCGACGGTCTGCGCTTCGACGATGAAACCGACGTCTTTGGCGCTGCTGATGATCGCGTCGCTGATCACTTTTTGCTCAAGTTCGATTGCGGCGTGGCACTCGCGGCAGATCAGGAACTGGCCCTGATGCGCGTGTTCAGGATGCACGCAGCCAACGAAGGCGTTGAGCGACGAGATGCGATGGACCAGGCCGTTTTCCAGCAGGAAATCCAGTGCGCGGTACACCGTAGGCGGCGCGGCGCGGCGGCCGTCCTGCTCGCTGAGCACCGCAAGGATGTCGTAGGCACCCAGTGGCTTGTGACTCTGCCAGACCAGTTCCAGCACGCGGCGGCGCAGGGCAGTCAGACGCAAACCTTTCTTCGCGCACAAGGTATCGGCCTCGGACAGAGCGCTGTGCACGCAATGGGAGTGGTCGTGGGGACGGCTGGCAATCGGTGTAATAGGCATGAGCGGCGACGAGATTTGCTGGAGACGTTATTATGTTACCCGTTCTCGCTTCCTTGAGTGGTCATCGTGTCCCGACTTTTTTCTGTTTTTGTGGCTTTTGTTGCCAGTTTTCTGCTGATCGGTACGGCTCAGGCCGAAGTCAAAGTGCTCACCAGCATCAAACCGTTGCAGTTGATTGCCGCTGCCGTGCAGGACGGCGTGGCGATTCCCGAGGTGCTGCTGCCGCCGGGGGCCTCGCCGCACAATTACGCCCTGCGCCCATCCGACGTACGGAAGGTGCAATCGGTCGATCTGCTCTACTGGATCGGCCCGGACATGGAAGGTTTCCTGCCGCGCGTACTCGGCGGTCGCAGCCTGCCGAGCGTCGCGGTGCAGGATCTGCCAGGCCTGAAGCTGAGGCATTTCGGCGCGGACAACCATTCCCATGCCGAAGAAGCCGACGAGCATGATCACGATCATCGCCCCGGCTCGCTGGATGCACATTTGTGGCTGTCACCGGTCAATGCGCGGGTGATCGCCGACAAAATGGCCGCCGACCTCAGCGCCGCCGACCCGGCCAATGCCCAGCGCTATCAGAGCAATGCCAAAGCCTTCGATGAACGTCTGGATGCGCTGGATCAGCGCTTGAAGACGCGTTTGGCCAATGTCGAAGGCAAGCCGTACTTCGTCTTTCACGAGGCCTTTGATTATTTCGAAGACGCTTACGGCCTGAAGCACGCGGGCGTGTTCGCGGTGGCCGCCGAAGTACAGCCCGGCGCCCAGCACGTCGCGGCGATGCGCAAGCGTTTGCAGGAAGTAGGCAAGACCTGTGTGTTCAGCGAACCGCCGTTGCGTCCGCGCCTGGCGGAAACCCTGGTGGCTGGCCTGCCGGTGAAGCTGGCGGAACTGGATGCGTTGGGCGGGTACACCCCGGCGACGGCTCAGGGCTATGAGCAGGTGCTGGAAAAACTCGGCAATGATCTGGCCGGGTGCCTGGAGTCGCTGTAACAACACAAACCCTGTGGGAGCGAGCCTGCTCGCGAAAGCGGTGGGTCAGTCAGCAAAAT
>NZ_WBRZ01000138.1:0-15082 GCF_008923895.1 Pseudomonas sp. GXM4 | reverse complement strand
GACGGATTGATCTGGAGTAGTCAGGTCGGTACCTCACTGTGAATTGTGAACGCACCGGCCTGGCAGTTTGTACTGGGGCTGGTTTTGTGCCAGGCGTACACTTTCAGTCCCTACTGACCTCAGCTTCCTGGCCCTGATCCACGTCGGATGACACATCCTTACCCTTGGTCCTCAACTCACTGACTATCACCGCCGCAACAATCAACCCGGCCCCAACCAGCGCAATTGCCGGCAAGCGCTCTCCGGCAATCCGTCCGACAATCCCGGCCCACACCGGTTCACCCGCATAGATCAACGTCGCCCGAATCGGCGAAACACTCTTCTGTGCCCAGTTCATCGCTACCTGAATCGCCGCACTCGCCGCGCCCAGGCCCAAAGCGGTCGCCAGCAACAACCAGGAAAAATCCGGTATCACTTCACCGGTCGGGACTACCAGCAAGAACGACAACACCGCCGTCACCGCCAGTTGCACCACCGTCACTCGCCGCACATCCACCTGCCCGGCGAAAGTGCTGATCAAAATGATTTCAGCAGCAATCGCAACGGCGCTGATCAATGTCGCAATTTCTCCGGGACTGAAATTCAGCGCTGCCCCCGAGGGGCCTGACAACAACATCAATCCGGTAAACGCCAGCATGATGCCGATACTTGGCATCAACCCCGGACGCCGTCCCAGTACCAGCCATTGCAGCAGCGGCACAAACGGTACATACAGCGCGGTAATGAACGCCGACTGACTGCTCGGAATGCTTTGCAACCCGACCGTCTGCAGGCCATAACCAAGCATGATCGCCACGCCGATGAATGACCCGGCCTTCACTTCGAACAAGGTCAACTCGCGCAAGTGCCGCCAGGAAAACATCGCCACGATCGCCGCCGCTGCGGCGAAGCGTAGCCCGACGAAAAACATCGGGCCGCTGACCGTCATGGCATGTTGCACAATCAGAAACGTGCCGCCCCAGATCATGGTAATCAGCACCAGCACGCACTCGGCTTTGCTGAAGCGGGAGAAGCGGATTGGGGACGCAGAATTGTTTGGCGACATCATGACCTTGCGCACATTAAAAGGGAGGCCGCACAATGCCGCCAATGTTGCGCAGTATACTGCCCAACCCCACCGAGTGAGCAATATAGTGCACAAAGATTTGACTCAGCGAGCCTCCGTTCTGCAACACGTCAGCCAGAACGTTCGACGCCTGCGCCATGCTGCGGATATGAGCCAGACCGCACTGGCGGAAAAATCCGGGGTGAGCCGACGGATGCTGGTGGCGATTGAGGCAGGCGAGAAGAATGTCAGCTTGACCACGCTTGATCGCGTTGCCGAAGCGCTCGACGTTGCCTTCAGCGATCTGATCCAGGCGCACGATGCGCGCGATCCGAGCCGGATCAATGAGGTTGCCTGGGCGGGCACGATTCCCGGCAGCAGAGCCGTGCTACTGTCCAAAGCCACCGCGAGCCGCGAAGTCGAGCAATGGGAGTGGTGCCTGCAACCGGGCGAGGTCTACCCGTCGCAACCGGACGCCGATGGCTGGAGCGAGCAGATTTACGTATTTGAAGGATGCTTGACACTGATGCTCGGCGATCAGGCGCAGCACATCAATAAAGGAGAGTTTTTCATGTTCGCCAGCAATCAACCGCATGCCTACCGCAACGATGGCGATGTGGCTGCGCGGTTCGTGCGTAATGTGGTGATCTGAATGGGACATCCTGCGGACATCCTGATCATCGGCGGCGGCCTCAGTGGCACCATGCTGGCGGTGCAATTGTTACGCCGGCCTGGGCAACGAAGAATTGCGATTATCGAGCCGCGTGCTGAACTGGGACGTGGCGAGGCTTACAGCGCCGTCGAGTTGGGACATACGCTGAACGGCAACGCGGCGCGGATGAGCGTCGACCCGGATAATCCTGATGATCTGACGCAGTGGCTGACCGCGCATATTGCCGGCGGCGGCTGGCCGGAATCTGCCGAGCAGGACGTGCCGGTCAGTGAGCTGTTTCCGCCGCGTGGCCTGTTCGGGGTCTATGTGCAACAGCGTCTGGCCGAAGCCAGGGCAGTGGGGGCTCTGCAAGGTTCGACCGTTGAACATATTTGTGCTGAAGCCGTCGACCTGCAAAGCGATTCCGGCTCAATGCAGCTCACCTTGAGTGATGGCCGGATTTTGCGTGGATCGCTGGCAGTGCTGGCCACCGGCATGTTTCCCGCCGCCCGCACGCCGCAGACGCAATCCAGTGGCCTTAACGCCGCAGCGCTCGATCCCTGGGATGTGGCGGCCATGCGCGAACTCGACCCGCAGTCCACCGTGCTGATCATCGGCTCCGGTCTGACCATGGTCGATGCCGTGGTGTCGCTGGAGCAGGCCGGGCATCGCGGGCCGATCGAGGTGTTCTCCCGGCATGGCCTGCTGCCGCACGTACGCCGTCAACCGCCGGCCTGGGTGGATTTTCTGGCAGCAGATCACAGCATCCGCACGCCACGCGAGTTGGTGCGCGAGTTGCGTCGACATTGTCGCGACGCAATCGACCAAGGCATCGACTGGCAGGCGCCGCTGGATACGGTTCGCGCGCATATCGCGCGGTTGTGGAGTCAGGCGACTGACGTGCAGCGTCGACAATTCGTACGGCATGTACGGCCATGGTGGGAGAGTCATCACCATCGTTCGCCGCCACTGAGTGCCGAGTTGATCGAACGGCTGCACAAGGAAGGGCGCTTGCGCATTCACGCCGCGTCGTTCAAGGGGATTGAGCCCGGCGCGGACGATGCTGTGGCCATTCGCATCCGTCCGCGGGGTGAGACTGAAACAGGCGTCGTCAGCGGTGCGGCGCTGATCAATTCCAGCGGCATTGAATACGACTGGCGGCGAGTCGCACGACCGTTGCCGCAGCAATTGCTGGCGCGGGGGCTGGTGCAGCCGGGGCCGCTGGCGCTGGGGATCACAGCAAATGACGGCGCAGTGGTAGATGCCGAAGGGCAGGTAAGTGCTCGGTTGTTCGCCATGGGCCCGCCGTTGCGCGGGATGTGGTGGGAAAGTACGGCGGTGACGGACGTCGCTGCGCAGGCTAAAGCGTTGGCTCGGCGGTTGGTAGATAGCCCGAAAGATTGATGTGTTCTTTCGGGCTTCTTCGCGAGCAGGCTCGCTCCCACAAGGGGATTGAGTTGTGGATGCAATTTGCGGCACACCACAATACTGTGGGAGCGAGCTTGCTCGCGAAAAGCGTCATCTGATTCAACGTCTCTGTTGAATGAAAGACCGCTATCGCTGGCAAGCCAGCTCCCACAATGGGTGTGCGTTACGACTTGAAATTACGCGACGACGCGATAGCACGGCACATACGCCGCGCCACCCGGCAACTTCATCCGGTGCTGTGCGACGAAGGCCTTTAGCAGCGCATCAAGCGGCTGCATGATCGCCGCATCGCCACGGATCTGATACGGCCCGTGCTCTTCGATCAGGCGAATGCCCTTGTCCTTGACGTTACCGGCGACGATCCCGGAAAACGCCCGGCGCAGGTTGGCGGCCAGTTCGTGCGGTGGCTGGTCGCGGTGCAGTTTCAGGTTGGCCATGTTTTCGTGGGTCGGATCGAACGGGCGCTGGAAGCCTTCATCGATTTTCAACAGCCAATTGAAATGGAACGCATCGTTACGCTCGCGGCGGAACTGCTTCACCGCTTTCAGGCCTTGAGTCATCTGCCGCGCCACTTCGGCCGGGTCATCGATGATTATCTCGTAATGCCGCTTCGCCGCTTCGCCGAGGGTCGCGACGACAAACGCATCCAGCTGTTCCAGATACGGCGCGGCATGCTTCGGCCCGGTGAGGATGACCGGGAAGGGCAGGCCTGCGTTGTCCGGGTGCATGAGGATGCCGAGCAGGTACAGGAACTCTTCGGCCGTACCGGCGCCGCCCGGGAAAATGATGATGCCGTGGCCGACACGGACGAAGGCTTCCAGACGCTTTTCGATGTCCGGCAGGATCACCAGCTCATTGACGATCGGGTTCGGCGCTTCGGCGGCGATGATGCCTGGCTCGGTCAGGCCGAGGTAGCGACCGCCGTGAATGCGTTGTTTGGCATGGGCAATGGTCGCGCCCTTCATCGGACCTTTCATCACGCCAGGGCCGCAACCGGTGCAGATGTCGAGGCTGCGCAAGCCCAGTTCGTGGCCGACTTTCTTGGTGTATTTGTATTCTTCGGTGTTGATCGAGTGGCCACCCCAGCACACCACGATTTTCGGCTCGACGCCCGGGCGCAGGGTGCGCGCGTTGCGCAGCAGATGGAACACGTAGTCGCTGATGCCTTGGGAATTGCTCAAGTCGATGCGCTGGCTGTCGAGTTCGTTCTCGGTGTAGACGATGTCGCGCAGGGCGCTGAAGAGCATTTCGCGGGTGCTGGCGATCATCTCGCCGTCGACGAACGCGTCGGCCGGAGCGTTCAGCAGCTCCAGGCGTACACCGCGATCCTGTTGGTGAATGCGGATTTCGAAGTCCTTGTAGGCTTCGAGGATGGTCTTGGCATTGTCGACATGCGCGCCGGTGTTGAGGATGGCCAGGGCGCACTGGCGGAAGAGGGTATAGGTGCTGCCGGATCCGGCTTCGCTCAGTTGCTGGACTTCACGTTGAGAAAGGGTTTCCAGACTGCCTTTCGGACTGACCGAGGCATTGATTACGTGTCGTTGGGTCATGCAGTGATCCTTAAAACGATGTCATCCACAACGCAGCGGATGGCATCCGAATAGTGTGTATCCATGAATGAAGATGGCACGATCTGCGTTATACCGCCATGTCCCGTTGGACTTTGAAAAGATGAAAAGGAGCCCCAGCATAGCTAAAACCCGGTGCGATGCGATAATGCGCTGGCGAGTTTTTTCCGTTGCGCGTTTTGCCACTCAAGGAAGTCATTTTCGATGTTCGAGATTCAGCCGATGGACCCCGCTACCTTTCGTCAGCAGACCCGCCGCAGCACGATCATCATCGCCGTGCTGTTTCTGCTGCTGGCCATGCTGTTTTCGTCGGTTGCGGTGGCAGTGTTCGGTGAACCCGACGGGGATAACCTGCGTTTCAATGTCGGCGGCGTATTCGTGGCGTTTCTGCTGACGGCGGCGCTGTTGCGCGGGCGTTTCTGGCATCAGACCTGGATGGCCCCGGCGGTGTACAGCTGGCGCCTCAAGCGCAATCTGATGAGCATCACCAATGTCATGCATCAGGTGACAGCGGCGGTGCAGAACAACGATCCGACGGCGATGAAGGTGTTGCGTTTCTATCACCTCGGATTGCTGCAAATGCATGAGCTGGACGGCAACTCCAGCGATCATGGACAACTGCGTGACGAAGTCGAACAGCACAAGGCGCGGATGCAGGCGCAGGGACTTGATTCTGACCAGCCACGCTTCGATCCGCAGTGGCTGGAAACGTTGAAACCGGCCTCGCGTTAAAACGGAATGCGCCGGGCCCGGCGCAGTTTCCATGAGCGCAGCAGTCGTGCGTACACCAACAGGTTGACCGCCAGCACCACGCTGCCGAGGGCCAGTTGAATCTGCGGCGTCAGACCGGCCGGGTAGATGATCGGCCAGATGTAATGCTCAATGAAGCCGCCGGCGTATTCGGTCTGCCCGGCCGCGTGGCGCATGAGGTTTTCCCAGTAGGTCAACGGACAGGTCAGGTGCAATACCTCGACCGCCACGCCCCATGCGGCCGCCGGCAAGTGCAACCACATCAATCGTGGCCAGCGCAGCACCAGCAGCCCGCCGAACAGCACGAACAAGATGAAACACAAGTGAAACAGCACCAGCCCGTCGGCGGCGATTCGGTAAAGCATGGCGTCTTCCTGACGTAAGGGTGGATGGCGCTATGGTACGCCGCGCGGGACAAAATTCCTTGGTGAATCTGGGCGCGCAAAAGTGTTCTACCCTTTAACGATCATCAACTGTTCTGAGGTGAGGTGCACATGGCAACTGAGCAAACGCGTGCGGAAGATGATGAGCCAACGGAAGAAGAAATCGAGCGGCAAAAGAGGCAGGAAAAAACCTGGAAGCACGATGACAGCCGCGAGCTGTCGGACCGCGATCAGGAGCGTCCGCTGAAACCTTGAACAACCCATACGAAGAGCCCCGCAGCAGCGGGGCTCTTCGCGTTTCAGAGGTCTGCCAGCTGCGTGAAGTCCGGGTAGGTCGCGCGATACCCCAACGTTCGATCGATCCACGCATTGAGCTCATTGACCATCACCGGCGGATGACCGGGGTAACCTTCGAGGGTGCTGCGCAGGGTGCGTTCGATATCGGGCACGCTGTGCAGGTTTCGGGTCTTGATGTAATGGCCGATAAAACAGTCGAGTTCCAGGCGTTCTGTCTTGGACAGATGGACACACTTCAGGCCGCTGACCTGTTTGATTGCAAAATCGTCGCTCACTTATTTCTCTGCAAGGCTTGAAAGTTGTTGATGGATTCCTGATTTCTTTGACTCTATGGTCAACTGGTATACCAATCGGAAAGGCGGCGCGCATGCTATCCGCAGCGCGGGAAAATGTATGTATGACTGTCGAAATGTCTGACAGGCGGTTGATTCGCTCAAACGGCTGTTTTACGGGTGTTGTATCGCGCTTGAAACACTTTTTGTAACGCAGGGGACTCAGTGGCGGCGTTGGTTGATTAACGCAAGGATGGACGGATTATTTAGTCGACTCGTTCTATCAATTGCGCACCCTGATTACGCGTATTGCCGACCGCTTTGCCGACTTTGTACCATTCGAAGGCCTCACTGGGCTCGCCTTCAAACAGCAGCATCTGCTCGGCGCGCTCCACTGGCGTAGCCGGATCAAGCCATTCCCGAGCTCGCGCCGAATCGAAGACCACTGGGCGGCGATCGTGAATATCGAGCAGGCCGCCCAGGCTGTCAGCGGTGATGATGACGAACCCGTCGTCCTCCCTCGGCGCAACCCCCGGTGCCGGAAACTGGCCGATACCGGCACAGAAGACCGGAGCCTGATCCGCCCGACGAATCAACCAGGGCTGTCGGGATTTTTCCCCGCTATCAACCCACTCAAACCAATTGTCGACCGGCACGATCAGCCGCTGCCGCCAGATCGCCCGGAAGAACGCGCCGTGGGCGACTTTCTCTACCCGAGCGTTGATAGGTGGGGCACGATTTTTGGCCCAATGCGGGCGCCAGCCCCAGCGCAGATTGTCGGCATGAATGGCCTGTTCGTGCTGATGCAGAACCGCCAGCGCAGTGGTGGGCGCTGCGTTGTAGCGATCCAGTGGCGCATCGCCGACGTGATTGATCAACGCATCGGGGATGCTCAGCACCGCAACGAAATCGTGAATCCCCCGGTACTGCGTGAGTCTTCCGCACATGGATGAAATCTCCTTGAGGAAATTTGAGTCTAGTCGGACCAGCCGATGTGCCGGCCGATGACGCACTGAAAGCAGCACCGGAACCAAACCCTGTGTACCTTATCCAACCTGCGCTCGCGGATAGCCGCGCAGGGATGGACAAAGGCGAGGGAGTTTTGCCATTCGACAACACGACGGCCTCGGCCTCAGGGCAAGACATGACATCCGGATGCAAAGTTCTTTGTGTTGCGCTCATCGCGCTCGGTCTGGCCGGTTGCATCGCCGCGCCGATCGACATGACCACGCAAACCGAAACGCGCCTGATGGCCCAGGCCCCCGTACGTTTTCTCCTGACGTTCGACGATGGCCCCAGCGCTTCAGGGTTGTGGAATCCCACGGCGACGGTGCTCGACAGCCTCAAAAGCAATCCGCTGCAGGCAGACATCAAAGCCGTGTTTTTCGTGCAGACCCGAGCACCCAGGGCAGGCAACAGCGAGATCGGTCGCAGCCTGATGCGTCGTGAACACGCCGAGGGACATATTCTCGCCTTTCACACTGCAACCCACTGGCACACCAACCATCGCTCGCTCGATCCGCAGGAACTGGAGCAATCGCTGACCGACGGCAGCGCTGACATCGCCGCTATCACCGGGGCGCAGCCCAAGCTGTTGCGCCCACCGTTCTGGAACTACGACAAGCGCACATTTGCGGCCTATCAAAAACACGGCTTGCATGTCTTGCTCACGGACCTGAGTGCCAACGACGGCAAGATCTGGGGCTTCAACGCCAGCCCTCGGCGTCGGGCGAATATGCTGCGGCAGTTATCGGAAGTGCGCGAGCGCATCGCCGTGGGTCAATTGCCGACCGTGGATGGCGTGATCCCGGTCGTGGTGACGTTCCATGACCTCAATCGCTACACCGCGCGCCACACTCGCGAATATCTGCAGATTCTGCTCGATAGCGCGGCGGCGACCGGGGTCAGACTGGCGGACAAGCCGTTCTACGACAATCAGGCCGCACTGGAAAAAGCTGCGTTGGCGCGTACGGTTCAGCAAAGCGCTGAGCCGGTGAATCTGCCCGGAATGTGGAACTGGATCTGGGATCACGACGCGCATTGAATGGCATGAGTGAGTTGTGATCGGCTTGGCATTCTCGAGCGGGCAGTAAACACACCGTGGGTCTATGCTCGATGGATCGATTCTCCGCCTGCGAGGCGCCCGTCCATGCTTGCCATTGCCGATATCTGCCGGATCGTCGAGTCAGGCTTCCCCACGTTCAAGTGTGATTGCACACCGACCGGACAAGGTCTGTTGCGGATCAAGGTGTATGAGCCGGGCAGTGGGCGTGTCGAGTTGTTGCTTGACGGCGTTTCTCCCGAGCATCTGGTGACGATTCGCGATATTTCCAATTTCATCGGTGAGTTGCGCACGGAAATCAGCGCCGGTCGCCGGGCGTTCGCCGGCTGATTGTCATAAACGGCGCTGAAAGGCCTGCACGATGCGCCTCGTCGCGTCATTGGTTTCAAGATTGTGCACGGCATCGAGCGGGTACCAGATGCAATCGACGATTTCGTTCTGCGGGCGCACGTCGTCGAGGTTGACCACCGAAGCCTCGTACACATGATGCCGCGTACTGCCCGCCTGAAAATCCATCAGGTACAGGACGTCCTCCGCATTGAGCCCGGTTTCCTCCTGCAACTCGCGCACGGCTGCCGCCGCACGGGTTTCCCCGGGTTCGACCTTGCCGCCGGGCAATGACCAGTGATGGCGGGGTTTGCGCACCAGGAGGATATGGCGATCCTGTTCGCAAATGACGGTGGCGCGTACTTTCATGATTGCCCTGTTGATGCTTGTCATAAATCTGTAATCAATCTGCAATATTCGAGCCGCCAGCGGATTTAAAGGTTCCCTCTTGATTCGGAGCCATTTGCGTAGCAAAAAGTGCCAGTGAATTGACATGTGCCAGGGTGAATCCGGTTTACACCGAAGCGGGGAGCGGGTGTAAGGTAAGTCCGTACACCGAAAACACCGTTGACGAAATGGAGGTGCTCATGAGCATTCCAATGCTGAACAAGCTGCACATGAACGGTTATGACGTGCTCAGCGTCAACAACGGCCCATGGCGGGTTTGCACTCAGGGCGACCGGTTGGCGTCATTCACCAGCAGAGAGGAGGCGATGGCCTATGCGGCGGCGCTTCCTGGTTACAAGCAACGCGCCAAGCGGGTGCAAAGCCAGAACGTGAGTTGATGCGTTATAACGAAAGAGCCCCGGTTTCGACCGGGGCTTCTGTTTGGATCAGAAGTCAGTGCACCTTGATTCGGCTGATGGTCCGGGCCTTTACCTCCTTGGCATAGATCTGCAATCTCTCTTCGTCGTTTTGCAGGATTTCGCAAGACCGCAACACAGTCTGGGCGTCTGCCTCGTTACCTGATTTGCGCAATTGTTCGGCAATGCGCTTGAGGTCGACCGCCGACCACCTCAGGTCCGACGCCACGCTTTGCAAATCCCGTTGAAGTTCGTGTTCGTATTCATTGAGCCGCATGATCACCTCCAGAACATTCTCGGTAGAAAAGAGTAGTCGCATTTTTCCACATGGGGCCAGGCCATCTGACGCCCGGCTGAACCGATGTAAAAAATTGTCCAAACCCCGGTAACGGCGGGGTGCCACGATGGATGTGCACGCCGTTAAACGGTACATTCACGTTTTTTCGGAACAGGTAAACAGCATGCGCGTATGGATCGGCACTTTGGCACTGGCCCTGTTGACGGGTTGCTCGTTACCAGCATCGCTGGTGCCGGGCGAGCCAAACCTCAGCAAGACCAGTGACAAGCCTCCCAAGGAATATGCCGCGTGTTTGTTACCGCTGTGGCAGAAGGACGTGGCCAAGACTTCGCAGACGTCTATTTCCAACGGCTATCGGATTACCGCGCCGAGCATTATCACGGCGGATGAGATTCTCGATATCGTCAAATACAAGGACGGCAGCAAAGTGTCCCTCTATCAGGGGCCGCCTTGGGCCAAGTCCGGATCGCTGCGCCAATCGGTGCGTGACTGCCTGTAACCGGGCGCCCGGATCTCAAAAAAGGCAGACACCGAAGTTCGGTGTCTGCCTTTTTTCATTGGATGAAGACTCCAGCCAAACGCTCGCAATGAGCTGTGACAGTTGCCCGCGAGGCGCAGCAGGATCCTTGACTAGGCTTTGAATGTCGGCCCGTGACGGGATCGGCATGACTGAAAGGAGTCTCGGATCATGGATGATCTGGTCAAGGACATCATTCCGCTGTTGCAGTACCTCATCCCGGGTTTTCTATCGACCTGGATCTTCTATTCACTTACGGCATTCAAGCGACCGGATACGTTCGGCCAGATCGTGCAGGCGCTGATATTCACATTTGTGATTCAGGGCGCGGTGTTGGCGGTGGGCAACCTCTGTTTGTGGATTGGCTCGAAGGGTTTTTCATTAGGAAACTGGGATGATCGGGCGCAAACGCTCTGGGCATTTGTGTTTTCGCTGATGCTGGGTTTGTTTGCCTGTTACCTGGCTACGAGTGACAAATTGCACGGCTGGTTACGTAAGCGAAACGTCACGAAACAATCTTCTTTCCCGAGTGAATGGTTCTGCGCTTTCGCCCAACATGAGCGCTTCATAACTCTGCATTTGAACGATGAAAGGCGCGTATTTGGCTGGCCGGTCGAGTGGCCACGGGAATCATCCAATGGTCAGTTCATCATGAAATATCCGCGTTGGCTCACGGATGATGGCCAACCTGCATCTATTGGCGCGGAGTTTTTGTTGATAGATTCCGCGAAAGTCAAATGGGTCGAGTTCAGCCCAGTATCAGAGGGATCAACATGCCAACTGCCAGAGCACCACAACCCATGCCAAAGCATTTAGAGCGACTCTTTGTCGGGCCGGACGGAAAAATGCTGGACGTGCCCTTGATCAAAGGCCCCAGTGCGCCGCCGCCTCTAAAACCACGGTCTAGACGATAAACTTCTTCAGCCCCAACCCTGCACCACCGCCCGGCGAATCGCCTCCAGCAACATCGCGAACGCCGGGTTGTCATTGTTCTCACGCCAGATCAGATGCAGTTCGCTTTGCACCCCTTCGCCCAGATCGATCTCGCGAAACACCACATTCCTGAACACCACGCTGGTCGCGCAACGCGGTACCAGCGCCAGACCCATGCCAGCGTTGACCAGCGCCAGAATGGTCAGCGACGAGCCCAGCCACTGCACGTAATCCGGCGCCACCCGCGCTGAACGCAGAGTGCCGGTCAACAGTTCGTTGAACGGCGGATAGGCTTCATGGGAGTACATCAGGAACGGTTGTTTATCCAGATCAGCCACTGACACCTCAGCTGCATTGGCCAACCGATGCCCGCTCGGCACCGCCAGCACAAATGGTTCGCGCACCAGGCATTCGGTGGCATAGCCCGGTTCCTGCAATGGCGCGCGGGCAATGCCCAGGTCGATACGACGAGCGCGCAAGGCCTCGTGCTGCTGATAGGTATTCATCTCTGCCAGATCGATTTTCACCTGAGGCTGTTTAAGCCGCGCTTCGGCGATCACCTTGGGCAGAAATTCATATACCGCGCTGCCGACGAACGCGATGTTCACCGAGCCAATGTCGCCCTCGGCAAACCGGCGTGCGGTGATCGCTGCTTGCTGGGCGCGCTCCAGCAGATTCTGCGCTTCAACGAAAAACGCCCGGCCCGCCGCCGTCAGCGCAACGCTTCGGGTGCTGCGGGTAAACAATTCGACGCCAAGGTGATGCTCCAGCAGCTGAATCTGCCGACTCAGTGGCGGCTGGGTCATGTTCAGGCGCTCGGCGGCGCGGCGAAAGTTGAGTTCGGTGGCGACCGTGGTGAAACAGCGCAGTTGGGTGAGCTCGAACATTGATCTAATCCGGGTATCAATCGAATGCCTGTTTAGATTAGACGGGATCAATGCGCGACGTCCATGATCGGCTCATTGCTTCAAGTCATCCCTAAAAAAACAAGATCGGGAGTCGCCCCTTGAAAACCCTCCAGAGTCCGCCGGACATCACGGTGCTCGCCCGCGCCGCCGCCAAGGTCAAACGCCACGTGCTGCCGCTATTCGTGGTGATGTTCATCGTCAATTACATCGACCGGGTCAACATTGGTTTCGTGCGCAGCCATCTGGAAACCGATCTGGGTATCGGCGCAGCGGCGTACGGACTTGGCGCCGGGCTGTTTTTCATCGGTTACGCACTGTTCGAAGTGCCGTCGAACATGCTGTTGCAGCGCTACGGCGCGCGGGTCTGGCTGACCCGGATCATGTTCACCTGGGGCGCTGCGGCCATGGCCATGGCGTTTGTTCAGGGCGAAACCAGTTTCTACGTGCTGCGCTTTATTCTCGGTGCGGCCGAGGCCGGGTTTTTCCCGGGGATCATTTATTACTTCACCCAATGGCTGCCAGCGTCCGAGCGCGGCAAAACCATGGCGGTGTTTCTCAGCGGCTCAGCGATTGCCTCGGTGATTTCCGGCCCGGTGTCCGGTGCGCTGTTGCATATCAGCGGATTGGGCATGCACGGCTGGCAGTGGATGTTTCTCATCGAGGGCGCGGCTTCGGTGGTGTTGTGCGCATTCGTCTGGTTCTGGCTGCAATCGCACCCGCGCCAAGCCAAGTGGCTGAGCGAGGAAGAGCGAGACGCACTGGTCGCGGCGATTGCCGAGGAGCAGCGCGCTCGCGAAGCGGTACAAGTCGCCAAGCCGTCGATGTTCAAGCTGTTGGCTGACCGACAGATCGCGCTGTTCTGCTTCATCTATTTTTCCATTGCCCTGACCATTTACGGCGCGACGTTCTGGTTGCCGAGCATGATCAAGAAGATGGGTAACCTCGGAGATTTCCAGGTCGGGCTGCTCAATTCGATTCCGTGGATCATTTCGATTGTCGCCATGTATGGCTTCGCAGCGATGGCCGGCAAATGGAAATTCCAGCAGGCCTGGGTCGCGCTGACCTTGGTGATCGCGGCGGTCGGCATGTTCATGTCGACCACTGGCGGGCCGGTGTTTGCCTTCGTCGCCATCTGCTTCGCCGCTATCGGTTTCAAAGCAGCGTCGGCGCTGTTCTGGCCGATTCCGCAAAGCTATCTGGACGCGCGTATCGCTGCGGCGGTGATCGCGCTGATCAACTCCATCGGCAACCTTGGCGGCTTCGTCGCGCCGACCGCGTTCGGCATTCTCGAACAAACCACCGGCTCCATCGAGGGCGGCCTGTATGGCCTGGCGGCGACATCGCTGATCGCCGCCGTGGTGATCTTCTTCGCCCGCACGGCGCCTGGCGCCAAAGGTAAAACCCCGGCAAAGCCAAGTGACGAAGCAGCCGCTGTGGCGCCGGCTCGTCCGGCTGCGAGCCACTGAATCGATTGTTGATCTGTCAGGAGCGTTATCTTGAAAATCACCCGTGTCAGCGTCACCCCGATTGCCTTCCGCGATCCGCCACTGCTCAACGCCAGTGGCATCCACGAACCTTTTGCCCTGCGCTCGATCATCGAAATCGAGAGTGACAACGGCTACATCGGCCTCGGCGAAAGCTACGGCGATGCCCCGGCGCTGGCGATCCAGCAACAATTGCAGAGCCAATTGATCGGCCTTGATCCGTTCAACCTCAATCAGTTGCGCGCGATCGTGCAGGCCACCGTGGCGGCGAATAAACCCGCCAGCGTCGCTGGCGCCGAACTGGCCCCCGGTTCCCACGCCAGCAAAGCAGTGAGCAATGCCTACTCGGCATTCGAAGTAGCGTTTCTTGATTTGCAGGCGCGCTACCTGAACGTGCCGCTGGTGGACCTGCTCGGCGGGGCGATCCGCGATGAAGTGCCGTTCAGCGCTTACCTGTTTTTCAAGTACGCCGAGCACATCGACTCCCCCTACAAACCGGACAACTGGGGCGAGGCGCTGAGCGAGCAGCAGATCGTCGCGCAGGCAGCGCGGATGATCGAGGCGTACGGTTTCAAGAGCATCAAGCTCAAGGCCGGCACTTTGCCGCCGGAGCACGAAGTCGCCTGCATAAAAGCGCTGAAAAAAGCCTTTCCGGGATTTCCGCTGCGCATCGATCCGAACGGCAACTGGTCGCTGGAGACGGCGATTCGCATGGCCGAACTGCTCGGCGATGACCTGCAATATTACGAAGACCCGACCCCGGGCCTTGATGGCATGGCTGAACTGCACAAGCGCACCGGTCTGCCCTTGGCGACCAATATGGTCGTCACTGATTTCGACGAGTTCCGCCGCAGCGTTGCGTTGAACAGCGTGCAGATCGTCCTCGCCGACCACCATTACTGGGGTGGCCTGCGAGATACACAGACGCTGGCGAAAATGTGCGACGTGTTCGGCCTCGGCGTGTCGATGCATTCCAATTCGCACTTGGGTATCAGCCTGATGGCCATGGCGCACGTTGCGGCGGCAGTGCCGAATCTGGATTACGCCTGCGACACCCACTACCCGTGGCAGGAGCCGGACGAGGAAGTGATCAAGGGCGGCAAGCTGCCGATTGTCGATGGCTGTGTGAAGATCACCCGAGCGCCGGGACTGGGGCTGGAGCTGGATCATGAGCAACTGGCCAAGCTGCATGATCAGTACCTGACGTGCGGCATTCGCCAGAGGGATGATGTGCGGCAGATGCAGCGGTACAAGGCGGATTGGCGGGCGGTCAAACCGAGGTTTTGAGGTGGTCGGGACGGGCCCCATCGCGGGCAAGCCCGCTCCCACAGGGTCTTTGTCGGATGCAAAATTTG
>NZ_WBRZ01000137.1:0-15123 GCF_008923895.1 Pseudomonas sp. GXM4 | reverse complement strand
TTCACCTTGACTATGTGGGAGCTGGCTTGCCAGCGATGACGCCACAACAGCCACCACCGAACGACCAGAGACCCTACCAGATGACCACGCTCAGCCCTCTGGGGCCCAACACCCCGCGCATCGCCCTGATCGGCGAATGCATGATCGAACTGCAACAACGCGCCGACGGCAGTCTGCAGCAAAGCTTCGGTGGCGATACCCTCAACACGGCGGTGTATCTGTCCCGTGCGCTGGGCGACAAGGCGCAAGTCGACTACGTCACCGCGCTGGGCGATGACAGTTTCAGCGACGCCATGTGCCAGATCTGGCGCAGCGAAGGCATCGGCCTCGATCTGGTGCAGCGCTTGCCCGGTCGGCTGCCTGGTTTGTATTGCATCCAGACCGACGCCAACGGCGAGCGGCGTTTTCTGTACTGGCGCAACGAAGCGGCGGTACGCGATTGCTTCACCACCCCTGCGGCCGAGCCGATCCTCGCGGCGTTGCCGGACTACGACGTGCTGTATTTCAGCGGGATCACCCTCGCTGTACTCGGAATGCAAGGCCGCGCCCGACTGATCAAGACCCTGATAGAAGCCAGGCAGCGCGGCGCACGCATCGTTTTCGACAACAACTACCGCCCGCGCCTGTGGGCGTCGGTGGAAGAGGCGCGCGCGGCATATCGCAGCGTCTTGCCATATGTGGATCTGGCGTTACTCACCGTGGATGACGAACAGGCATTGTTCGGGTTTGCCGATTGCGCTGAGGTGTTTGCCACGTATGCACAGATCGGCACGCCGGAAGTGGTGCTCAAGCGCGGCGCCGAGGCGTGTCTGATTCGTTGTCAGGGGGACGCGTTTGAAGTGCCGGCGCAGAAGGTCGATAAGGTTGTCGATACCACGGCGGCGGGGGATTCGTTCAGTGCGGCGTATCTGGCCAGGCGCTTGCTCGGCGGCAGTCCGGCAGAGGCGGCGCAAGCGGGACATGAATTGGCCAGTCGGGTGATACAGGTGCCTGGAGCGCTGATCCCCAAAGCCTGAAATGCAACCCCTGTAGGAGCTGCCGAAGGCTGCGATCTTTTGATCGTGATCCGCAACGCCTAGGTCAAGAGATCGCAGCCTCGTTGCACTCGTCAGCTCCTACACAGGAGCACCGATCAATCCCGATAAAACACCTGCACCAGGTGATAACCAAACTTGCTTTTGATCGGCCCATGCACGGTGCGCAGCGGCTTCTTGAAAATCACCGCATCAATCGCGCCGACCATCTGCCCCGGCCGCACTTCGCCCAGGTCGCCGCCGCGTTTGCCGGACGGGCAGGTGGAAAATTTCTTCGCCAGCACATCGAACGCTTCGCCCTTGGCAATGCGCTGTTTGAGTTGTTCGGCCTCTTCGGCGGTTTTCACCAGAATGTGGCGGGCTTGGGCTTTCATCGTGCAATACCTGATAACGGGGTGACAGCGGGGCGCGCGATTATGCCTCAAGTCGCGGGGTCGGGTTGCTCAACTTGCGAATCTTGCTCGCCAGCACTTCAAGGACAAAGGGCTTGGCGACCATGTCCATGCCCTCTTCAAGGAAGCCCTGACGCTCGGCAGCAATCTGCGCGTAACCGGTCATGAACAGCACTTTAAGCCCCGGACGATGCTGGCGAGCAATCTCCGCCAACTGCCGACCGTTCATACCCGGCAGCCCGACATCAGTAACCAGCAGATCGACGCGTTGCACGGACTCGAGCACGGGCAGGGCGTTCGTGGCGTTTTCCGCTTCGAAGGTTGTGTAGCCCAGTTCCTTGAGCAGATCCAGCACCAGCATGCGCACTGCCGGATCATCCTCGACCACAATCGCGGTCTCGCCTGAAGATGAAGCTGCAATCGGTTCGGCTTTCTCCACAGACGAGGATTCGGGCGTCGGCTCAAGCAAACGCGGCAAGTACAGACGTACACAAGTACCTTGCCCCGGCACACTGTCGAGGCTGACATGACCACCGGACTGCTGGGCGAAACCGTAGATCATCGACAGCCCCAGACCGGTACCCTGGCCGATCGGCTTGGTGGTAAAGAACGGATCGAACGCCTTCGAACGGATTGATGGGGTCATGCCGGTGCCGTTATCGCTGACCGCGAGCATCACGTATTCCCCGGCCTTCACCGGCTCGAGAATGGTAATGTCGCTGCTGTCGAGATACACGTTCGCGGTCTGGATCAGCAACGTGCCGCCTTCGGGCATCGCGTCGCGGGCATTGATCACCAGATTGAGCAGGGCATTCTCCAGCTGGCTGACGTCGGTACTCACCGGCCACAAATCCTCTGGCAGGCGCAGTTGCAGCTCGATCGCATCGCCCTTGGTGCGGCGGATCAGGTCTTCCAGTGAATGCACCAGTTCGTTGACGTGCAGTTGCTTGCGATCCAAGGACTGGCGCCGCGAGAAGGCCAGCAAGCGATGCGTCAGCGCGGCCGCACGGTTGGCCGACGACACGGCCGCCTCGGTGAAGCGACCAATCTCATCGGCGCGACCGTTGGCGATATAGCGCTGCATCAGATCCAGGCTGCCGATGATGCCGGTGAGCATGTTGTTGAAGTCATGGGCGATGCCGCCGGTGAGCTGGCCGACGGCTTCCATCTTCTGCGCGTGGCGCAAGGCGTCTTCGGCGCGCTCGCGTTCGAACATCTCGTTCTGCAAACGCTCGTTGGCCTGCGCCAGTTGCTCGGTGCGCGCGCTGACCCGCTCTTCGAGGGTCTCGTTGAGATTGCGCAGGGCTTCCTCGGTTTTCTTGCGCTCGGTTTCGTCGATGACAAAGATGTAGAAGCCATTCACTGCGCCGTCCGCGCCATGTCGCGGCAGATAATTCATGAGGGCATGACGGGTGCTGCCGTCGCGGTGCGGCGTGTAGAAACTGAAGGAGCAGGAGCGGCCGGCCAGTGCTTCGGCGATGTACGGCGCACGCAGGAAATACGCCTCTTCGCCGATGACTTCGCGGATCGTGCGCCCATACAACTCCTGCGGCGTCAGGCCGTACCAGTCCAGATACGCTGCATTGTTGAGGCGAAAACGTTCTTCGGCGTCCACGTAGCTGATCAGGATCGGCATGGCGTTGATGATCAGCTGAAGTTCGGTCTGGCTCTGACGCAGCGCCTGTTCCGTATGTTTGCGTTCGGTCAGGTCCAGCGCCGCGCCGAGAAAGCGCATCGGCCGACCATGATGATCCTTGTAGCAACGCCCGCGCGCGAACACCCAGCGCAGCGTGCCATCGGCCTGCAACAGGCGATATTCCTCAGCGTACTCGGTGCCATGGGTGATGCAGTACTTGATGCCGCGCGCGACCATGGCGCGGTCTTCGGGGTGCACCCCGTGCATATATTCGCTGATCGGCAACTGCCCGGCCTTGCTCGGATCAACGCCATGCAGTTCGGCAAAATGCGCATCGGCGATGAAACGGTCTTCGCCAATGTCCCAATCCCAGGTGCCGACGGCGTCGGTGGCGGCGAGGGCCAGTTGCAGACGCTCCTCGGACTGGCGCTGGGCCTTGAGGCTTTCTTCGGAGCGACGCTGCAATTCCAGGGCAATGCGTCGGCGCTCGTTGGTTTCGATGGCAGTGATCAGAATCCCGGCCACCTGTGCGGTCTCATCGCGAATCGGGCTGTAGGTCAGATCCAGCCAGAAATCGGTTTTTTTGCCGTCCCGCTGCACGCTGAAACGCTGCTCGCTGAAGCTGCGCACCTGGCCCTGCAGCACTGCTTGGTATATCGGCTCGGCAAAATCCCGCACCTCTGGCCAGACCTCATGTGTCGGCTGCCCGAACGCTTCGGGATGTTTGCTGCCAGCGAGCAGGGCAAAGCCATTGTTGTAGATCTGCGTGAGTTGCGGACCCCATAACAGCAGCATCGGCATCGGCGAATGAATCACGATGTCCACCGCCGTGCGCAGGCTCTGCGGCCAGGTGCCGGCGGCGCCCAGCGGGCTGCGGCTCCAGTCGGTGCGGGCAATCAGGGCCTGAGCGTCATCGGTGGTGGATACAGCATTCATGTTTCAATCCTGAGCGTGGTTCGGTGAGACGGGGTCTATCATTGTTGCAGGAGCCGCGCCAAGCGTCGGCCAAATTTGCTCATTCAATGCTTCGCGGGTGCTTTCAGCCATGGAAATCGATGCACTGTTGTCAATATTGTCGCAAAAAAACGGCTCGGATCTGTTCCTCTCTACCGGCGCAGCGCCGAGTGCGCGCATTGATGGCGTGCTGACGGCGCTCAGCGATCAGCCATTCAAACCCGGCGAAACCGCGGCCATCGCCACCTCCCTGATGGACGCCGAGCAGCGCCGGGAGTTCGACCGGGATCTGGAAATGAACCTGGCAATCTCCCGAACGGGCGTCGGGCGGTTCCGGGTGAACATTTTCAAGCAGCGCAACGACGTTTCGATCGTGATCCGCAACGTCAAGGTCGACATCCCGCGATTCGAAGACCTGAAGCTGCCGCCGGTGCTGCTGGAAACGGTGATGCTCAAACGTGGCCTGATTCTTTTTGTCGGCGCGACCAGCTCAGGCAAGTCAACTTCGCTGGCGGCACTCATCGATCACCGTAACCGCCACAGCGCCGGACACATCGTGACGATCGAAGACCCGATCGAATATATCCATCGGCACAAGCGCTCGATCATCAATCAGCGTGAAGTCGGCGTAGATACCCGAAGCTTTCATGCGGCTTTGAAGAACACTCTGCGCCAGGCTCCGGATGTTGTATTGATTGGTGAGATCCGTGACCGCGAAACCATGGAGCATGCGCTGTCGTTCGCTGATACCGGCCATCTTGTGTTGTCGACGCTGCATGCGACCAACGCCAATCAGGCGCTGGATCGAATCATCAATATGTTTCCCGAGGAGAAGCGCGAACAGCTTTTGCAGACATTGGGCAACAACCTCAAAGCCTGCGTTTCGCAGCGTCTGCTCCGCACTGTCGATGGCCAAAGGCGCGCGGCAGTCGAAATTCTTCTGGGTACGCCGACCATCGCTGACCTGGTCCGACGCGGCCAGTTCGAAGAGCTCAAGCCGATGATGGAAAAATCGACCGGACTCGGTATGCAGACATTTGACGCGGCACTGTTTGCGCTGTTTGCAGAAGGTGCAATCAGTGAGCAAGAAGCATTGAAGAATGCCGATTCGGTAAATAACTTGAAGTTGCGAATCAAACTTCAGCGCGATCAGGCAGGTGTTAACAATACAGGCGCCGGCGAGTGGGGTTTGATGGATTGACTTGGTGTCTTCAATTGCGTCGACTGATTGCGCGGCAACAACACTTAATAATTAACTCGTGGTTCGATTGTATGTGTTTGGGTAAAACGTCATCACGCTGAATGGTCAGCTAGTTGGTTTGATGAGGTTTTACCTTGAACGAAGTTAAGAAAAATAAAGTATTCCGCCCATCGAAAGTTGCGCTGGCTGAATGGAAGTATCGGTCTGCGGCAGATGCCACCGAGCGCGATATGGTTCTTCGGCATCTGGAAGAGGCATTGAATGAGTACACTGAAGATCACGATATAGACTGGTATGGGCGTGAAGTAGAGTTGCAACCAGGCTCATCACTGCATCAAATATATAACCCCGGCAGACTTCTGCTCAATGAACTGCTGAAAACCGGGCCGGTCATTGGTGCAATCGGTCGAGAGGAGGCGCGCGAGCATAACGGCCTGGTTCGGATTACGCCGGAAGGCAAGATGGAAGTCCGTGCCGTCAGAGGTTGGGTAGATCTGGTTGCGGCGCAGTATTTTGAATACAGTCAACCTACGCGCTCGACGGTGAGTCTCATCGCCGACATTGCCGCAGTCGTCGGCGGTTTTGTATGGCCTGATCTGGATGTAACCCTGGATCAGTGGTTCAAGTTTCATGATATCGATCTGCCTGACACCAAGGCGAAGATCAGTAACTTGATCGGCTTGTTCAAGTTTTCACCCGAGGTCAGGGAGCCAGTTGCTTTTTGGGATCACTTTCAATCCAGTGAGCAGAGTCATCACGCATTATCCGAAGAGCAGTTTGCAGATATTCGTGGCGTCACCGCCAAGTTGATGCCGAAGCGCAAACTGTTGTCAGCCTTGTACAACGTCACGGGGCGCGCGGATATATCTCACGAAACGGCGGCGCAGCGCCTCGTTGAATTTGTCGCCTATCCAGTTTCGCTGGATCTTGCCAGAAGTTATATCAAAGAGCTGAATTGGTACGGGGTGAATGACGGGCAAACGCTCTCCGAAAATATTCTCCGCCAATTGTTGATGACCGCGATATTACTCGACCTGGACCCATCGATCGGCCATCGCCACCTGGTCGAACGGCGAGACCTGTACTCGCCAGACAATGTTGAGCGCCATCCATCAGAGATACTCGAGGAGTACACCGAGTTTGTGCGGAACAAGCGCTGGGTAGATCCGATATTGGCGCCTTTGGTGGTTCATCTTCTCATGGCACGCAACGCGCCCGAATTTCTGGTCAGGAAAATTCCGACAGAGGTCACACTTGGGTCGATCGCCTGGATCAAGTTCTGTCGCGCTGTAGTATTGGTCGAGGCGGTAAAGACCGGGGCCTCACGGGAATTGACCTATGCACAGATCATCGCTTACGGCGAACTGGAGCCGGTCAGTGAAGCGCAGAAGCATATGCGCGATCTGGCGCTGATCGACCCGATCGTGGAGTGGGCGTTGCTCAACCGGATTATCTCCAGAGCCGAACTCGAAGAGGCAGAAGAAACCTGTACACGAAGGGCGATTGACGCGTTTGAGCACCACGCAGACCAATTCGCCCAGCTAGCCCGCGCATTTTCGACACCGTTACCCAACCGAGCGGAAATTGCCCGAAGCCAATTGAGAAAAGCTGCACCTGGCTGCGACACACTGGACGAAAAGGCGCTTTCCGAGAAAGGCGGACAGCAAATCATGTCCATGGTCGAGCTGCACCAATCGGGCGATCTGGTCACCGGTCAGTGGGACAGGCGCACCGTACGTTTGATCGTCAACGGATTGCTGCAACCTGCGATCAACTACAACCCTGCGGGTCTCAGTCTTTATCAGCGTTATCCGCAACTGCTGACAATTGAATCCTGTGACGAGGAAATGGATCGTCAGTTGGCCGTGCATTTCGAAGCGGTGAACGGCGGCATGATGTCTGCCGTCAAGCTGGCGTTGGCACACATGCCGGAAGCGGATCTGCAAGTGTTCATGAATGCCGAGATTCATTTTTTCACCGTGCGCGAATCGGCATCCTATGTGACTACGCGCCGGGCCGGCGGGCCTTTGAATGTAGGGCTTGAACAAGAAACACAACAAAGCCGGGATGCCGCCACGGGCCGCTTCGGTGTTGTGATGTACACGTCTGATGAAGACGCTGATCTTTGTTATGAATTATTCACTTCGCGTGCAGAAACCCGCAGGAATGATGCGCTGGGTGCTTTCATCAGACGGGAAAGAAAGCTTCAGCAACGCTCAAGAATGAGCGCCAGTGCCAATATGACGACGCCCCTGAGCAACACCCTGACCCAGAGCGTTCCGCTGAACATCAGGCGCTATACCCATGCCGCGGCCGAGGACGCTTCGATCAGCAGCAGTATGGCGATCATCGATTACTTCGGCGCGCTGAAAGCACCAGCGCAATCTGCGCGGTTGCAGACAGGGTTCTACCAGAAATTCAACGACCCGAACGTCGTGCGCATCGCCGGGTTTCTCGCCGAGAACAGACCGTTCCTGACTAAAACCGAGCTCAGAGAGCTCGTGCGTGTACCGACGCCGCTCGAACTCTCCCGGGAAGAGGGCGAACGCTTGCTGACTTACTTCATCGACCTGTTGGTGCCGTTCAAAAAATGCATCGAGGACATCGCCTCGGGCGAACACAACAAGATGGTGGACGGGGTTTACGGATGTTTGATGGACGGCATCGGCCTGGTGGGAACAGTGGCTGGCGCCAGCTCGAAGGCGCTGAGTATTTCCACCAGGGCCATTTCCACTACTGCCAAGGCCGCGCGTTTCACCCGGCTGGCGTTTACTTCGGCCATCTCGCTTTTCAATCCCTTCGACGGTGTGCCATCTGGTCTGCAGGCGGGCGGTAAACTGGTACACAAGGGCCTGCTGCGGTTCAACAAGAACACTCATGACCTGATTACTCTGGCCAGGGGGCAATTGCACAGGATCAGCGGTCGCCGGCAATCCTATGATCTGCTTGAAGCGGCCGATAACGCGCAATTCGGGTTGGGGAGCTGGCGGCCACGCGGGGCTACGCATGAAGCCGTCGCCGTGCTGGCCGCGCGCAGTGGTGACAAATGGTACTCGCTGAATCGACGCGGCAACTTGTGGGGCAAGTCTCTGGAGGGTTTTGTGTATCAAGCCCCCTTGCAACTGCCTGCTTCGCCGCGCACGTTGCCGCTCAGTTACACGCGCAAGTTCATCGAGCAAAGCCTGCCCCGTGCACGGGCCAAGATCGACAACGCATTGGAAATCTTCAACCGTCATGATTTCAAGCGCGATCGCGACGCGCTGATGAAGATCGTGTTCGGCGATGCTTCTCAGGTGTCCGCCGATCGGCTGGTTAACTACTTGCGTTTGATCCGCTTCGATTTCGCCGGTTTCTCCTTGAGCAACATGGTTCTCGACGGCCTCAAGATCAACGACACCCTGGCATCGTTCGATGTAAACAATTACCAGCGCTGGAAAGACGCGGGTTCGAGCGGTGATTGCGCTATAGCGTTTGTTGAGGTCTACACGAAAAACTTCAACCGACACTTCGTCAGCATGGGTCTGAACCTCGATGTGATCGCCGACGACCTGATTCATGAGCTGTTCCACGCCAGCGCACAAACCGACGATGTCGGCTATGCCACCGACGCCGTGCATGCCAGTGACAGCGGACAGCAGCTGGATGTGTCCGTATTGCTCAATCTGGGGGCAGGTTGCCTGGCGCAGTCGCAGAGCGGCACTGAATGTCATGCGCCGTCCAGAGCCTTCGAAAACGCCGACTCGCTCACGCTGGTCACCTCATTGCTGAGTCAACTGATCACTGACGAGGTCACTTTCGATCAAAACATGACTGTTCTTGACAGTGCGCTCGAGGCCAGTGCGGGCCGGGCGATTCGCGAGCCGGTGGTCATTACCTTGAACAAACCTCGTTGATGAAAAGCACTGCCGCCAGCCTGTCGGATGAGGGCGTCAGTGCCGGTTTCAATCAGCCAGTTCCGGCCGATCCCGAAACTGCTCCAGCGCTTCGGGATTGGCCAGTGCATCGGTGTTTTTTACCGGCCTTCCATGCACGACATCACGCACCGCCAGCTCCACGACTTTGCCGCTGATGGTGCGCGGTATGTCCGTCACTGCAACAATCCGCGCCGGGACATGCCTCGGCGTGGTATTGGCGCGGATCACTTCGCGGATTCGCTGTTCGAGTCCTTGATCGAGTTCGACACCATCGCGCAAACGCACGAACAGCACGACCCGCACATCATCCTGCCACTGCTGACCGATGGCGACGCTGTCCAGTACCTCGGTGATTTTCTCGACCTGGCGATAGATTTCCGCCGTGCCGATGCGCACGCCGCCCGGGTTCAACACCGCATCCGAGCGGCCATGGATCATCATCGCGCCGTGGGGCAACTGTTCGGCGTAATCACCTTGTGCCCAGACGCCGGGGAACAGGCTGAAGTAGGACTGGCGAAGTTTTGAACCGTCGGGGTCATTCCACAAGCCGATCGGCATCGCCGGGAAATGCCGTGTGCAGACCAGCTCACCTTTCTCACCGATCACCGGTTGGCCAGCGTCGTTCCACACCTCGACGGCCATGCCCAGGCTCTTGCCCATGATTTCTCCGCGACGTACCGCTGACAGCGGGTTGCCATTGACGAAGCACGAAACGATGTCGGTACCACCGGACATTGAAGCCAGGCACACATCGGTTTTGAAGTCGCGGTAAACGAAATCGTAGCTTTGCGGTGACAAAGCCGAGCCTGTGCACAGCAGGGTTTTCAAACTGCTCAAGTCATGACTTTCGCGGGGCCTGGCGCCGCTGCTTTCCAATGTGGCAAGGAATTTCGGACTGGTGCCAAACACACTGATGCGTTCATCGTCGATCAGATCAAGCAAGCGCTGATGGTCCGGATGAAACGGCGAGCCGTCGTAGAGCACCACGGCGCTGCCAACCGCGAGCGCCGAAACCAGCCAGTTCCACATCATCCAGCCGCAGGTCGTGTAGTAGAACAAGCGGTCACCGGGACCGAGGTCGCAGTGCAAACCATGCTCCTTGACGTGTTGCAGCAGCACACCGCCGGTGCTGTGGACGATGCATTTCGGCACGCCAGTGGTGCCGCTGGAGTACAGCACGTAGAGCGGATGATTGAACGGCACCGGGGTGAAATCCGGTTCGCCGCCGGGTTGATAGAAGTCTTGCCACAAGCAGACATCAGCGTGGCTTTGATAATCCTCGATGCGCGCTTGCGGACGGGCGTACGGGACGATGATCAACTGCTGCAGTGACGGCAGTTGTGCCAGGATTTCGTTGAGCTTGGCGGTCTGATTCAGGATTTTTCCGGCGTATTGATAACCGGCACAGGTGAGCAGCACTTTCGGTTCGATCTGGCCAAAGCGATCGATCACGCCGTGGGTGCCGAAGTCAGGCGAAGAGCATGACCAGATCGCGCCGAGGCTGGTGGTGGCCAACATCGCCACCAGAGTTTGCCAGGTGTTGGGCATGCACGCCGCCACGCGATCACCCCGGCCAACACCCGCCGCGCGCAGGCTCGCCTGAAAACCGGCGACGTGTTCGGCCAGTTCGGCCCAGGTCAGTTGTTCGCGCTGGCCGTTTTCCGCCACAGCAACCACCGCCACGGCATCGTCGCGGCGGCGCAGCAGGTGTTCAGCGAAGTTCAGCGTCGCGCCGGGGAACCACTCGGCGCTGGGCATTTCCGCACCTTCACGCAAGATGGCGTCTGGCTGAGTGTGGAAGCGGATGTCGAAGAAATCGACGATCGCCTGCCAGAACGCCGGGCGCTGATCGATGCTCCATTGGTGCAGGGCAGGGTAGCCGTCGAGCTCAAGCGAATGCCGCTGATTGATTTCGCGCCGGAAAACGTCCATCCGCGAACGGTCGATACGCTGGGCGTCGGGTTGCCAGAGGATGTCGGACATGGGTTTGCCTCTTCTTATCGGATTCGCGAGCAGGCTCGCTCCCACAATGGCCAGGTGTTTATTGCGCCAACCACCCACCATCAATATTCCACGCCGCGCCGCGTACCTGGCTGCCGGCTTCACTGCACAAGAACAGCACCAGCTCACCCAGATGCTGAGGTGTGACGAACTCCAGCGACGGCTGTTTTTCCGCCAGCAGATCATGCTGCGCCTGTTGCGGATCGACACCCTTGGCCGCGCGATCATCGATCTGCTTCTGCACCAGCGGCGTCAACACCCAGCCCGGACAGATCGCATTGCAGGTGACGTTGCTGGTCGCGGTTTCCAGCCCGACCACTTTGGTCAGGCCGATCACGCCATGCTTGGCGGCGACGTACGCGGCTTTGCCGGTGGAGCCGACCTGGCCGTGCACCGAGGCGATATTGATGATGCGCCCCCAGTTCTTGCGGCGCATGCCCGGCAGGCTCAGCCGCGTGCTGTGGAATACCGATGACAGGTTGATCGCGATGATCGAATCCCAGCGCTCAACAGGAAACTCTTCTACGGCCGCAACGTGCTGAATGCCGGCGTTGTTGACCAGAATGTCGACGCCGCCAAACTCGCGCTCGGCGTAGGCGACCATGTCGGCAATCTGCGCCGGGTCGCTGACATCGGCGGGATGATGGCCGACCTTGCCGCCGAACTGAGCGACGTCGGCGATCACCTTCGAGGCGTCGCCGAAGCCATTGAGAATCAGGTTGGCGCCAGCTTTTGCGAGAGTCAGCGCGATGCCCAGGCCGATGCCGCTGGTGGAGCCGGTTACCAAGGCTGTCTTGCCGGAAAGAGTGGTCATGAATACCTCACACAATGCCAGTGGCGTAGAAAGTGCCGATCACCACGAAAACCGCGAGGGTCTTGATCAGCGTAATACAGAAAATGTCTTTGTAGGCTTCGCGGTGGGTCAGTCCGGTCACCGCCAGCAACGTGATTACCGCGCCGTTGTGCGGCAGGGTGTCCATGCCACCACTGGCCATCGCGGCCACGCGGTGCAGCACTTCCAGCGGAATATTCGCCGCGTGCGCTGCACTGATGAACTGCTCGGACATCGCCGCCAGCGCAATGCTCATGCCGCCCGACGCCGATCCGGTAATGCCGGCGAGCAGTGTCACGGTAATCGCTTCGTTGACCAACGGATTGGGAATCTGCTTGAGCCAGTCGGCCAGCACCAGGAACCCCGGCAGCGAAGCGATTACCGCACCAAAGCCGTATTCAGACGCGGTGTTCATGGCCGCGAGCAACGCACCGCTGACCGCGCTTTTGCTGCCTTCGGCGAGCTTGCTTTTGATCGCCTTGAAACCGAACGCCAGGACCATGAGGATGCCGACCAGCAACGCCGCCTGCACCGCCCAGATCGCCGTGAGCTTGGCGATTTCGGTGGTGACCGGCGCGGCCATGCCCGGCAGCGCGAGGCTGTGGGTCTTGCCGTACCACTGCGGAATCCATTGGGTGAACAGCAGGTTCATGATGCCCACGGCCAGCAATGGCGACAGGGCAATCCACGGGTTGGGCAACTTCAGGTCTTCGGCGGTTTCCGGTTCGTTGCGCAGTTCAGTGCCGTAGCCTTCGCCGGCACGTTGCGCCTTGTTGCGTTGGCGCTGCAGAAACAGCATGCCGGCGCAGAACACGAAGATCGTGCCGATCACCCCCAGCCACGGCGCCGCCCATGCGGTGGTGTTGAAGAAGGTGCTGGGAATGATGTTCTGGATCTGCGGCGTGCCGGGCAGGGCGTCCATGGTGAACGAGAATGCGCCGAGGGCAATGGTCGCCGGGATCAGGCGTTTGGGAATATTGCTCTGGCGGAACATCTCCGCTGCAAACGGGTAAACAGCGAAGACGACGACGAACAACGACACGCCGCCATAAGTCAGCAGGGCGCAGACCAGCACGATCACCAGCATCGCTTGTTTAGTCCCGAGCAAGCGAATCGCAGCGGCGACGATCGAGCGCGAGAAACCGGACAGTTCGATGAGCTTGCCGAACACCGCGCCGAGCAGGAATACCGGGAAATAGAGCTTGATGAAACCGACCATCTTGTCCATGAACACCCCGGTGAAAGCAGGGGCAACGGCGGACGGATCGGTCAGCAGCACCGCGCCGAGGGCGGCGATCGGGGCAAAGAGGATGACGCTGTAGCCACGGTAGGCGGCGAGCATCAGCAGCGTCAGGGCTGCCAAGGCAATGATCACACTCATGGTGTGTCTCTCCAGGATTGTTATTTTTGTGGGTGGAACGGGTGCGGAGAGTGGGTTAGCGAGATTTGTGCCAGAAGCTCAAGTAATTGAAATATATGAAGATTATTCCTTGCGAGGAAATGTTTTGATTGGTTTTGTCTCTATTCAGAGACTTCTTATGCTGGAAGGATGCCTTCGCGAGCAGCCTCGCTCCCACATTTGTCATGCATTCCCCTGTGGGAGCCAGCCTGCTCGCGAGGCTTTTGTTTTGTCTTCATGCGGAGACTCAATATCTCTTTATGTAGACTCAACGATCCCCAGCGCAGCCATTTTCTTGTACAGCGTCGACCGCCCCAGCCCCAGCCGAACCGCCGCCTCTGGCACTTTTCCCGCGCATTGCGCCAGGGTCGACTCGATCAACTGCCGATCAAACCGCGCCCGCGCCTGTGCAAATGTCTCCCCAGCGGAGGCTTGCATGCTCGGCTCGGCCGTCCGCTCAACCGGAGTAAAGGTGCCAATCGCGCCGCGAATATCCTGCTCGGTCAGCATCAGATCATCACTGAGCAACGCCGCCCGCTCCAGCACATTGCGCAACTCGCGGATGTTGCCCGGCCAGGCATGCTGGCCGAGCAACGCCAGCGCGTCGCGGTGCAGTTCATGCTGGCTGCGCAGTTCTTCGAGAATCGCCTCGCTCAGCGCCGGCAGATCATCGAGACGTTCACGCAGCGGCGGCACCTGGATCGGCAGTACGTTGAGGCGGTAGTACAAATCGGCGCGAAATTCGCCGCGCTTGATCGCCGCCTGCAAATCCGTCGACGTCGCGGCGATTACCCGCACATCGCTCTGAATCACTTCATTGGAGCCGACCGGCTCGAACTCCTTTTCCTGCAACACGCGCAGCAGTTTGCTTTGCAGCGGCAGCGGCATATCGCCGATCTCATCGAGAAACAGCGTGCCGCCCTGAGCGATTTGTAATTTACCGGTGCGGCCCTTGCGGTCAGCGCCGGTAAAGGCGCCGGGTGCCGTACCGAAAAATTCGGCTTCCAGCAGCGCCTCGGGAATTGCCGCGCTGTTGATGCTGACGAAGGCTTTGTGCGCGCGTGGTGAGGCGCTGTGAATCGCTTGGGCCAGCAACTCCTTGCCGGTGCCGGTTTCTCCCAGCAGCAACACGGGCGAATCAGCGCTGGCACTGCGGCGCGCACGGCGTTTGACTTCAAGGCTGGCAGCGCTGGTACCGATGAAGTGGGCAAAGTTGTATTTGGTCTGCCGCGCACGCAGCAGCGAACGCGTCGAGGCGAGTTCTTCCTGCATGCTCAGGTAACGCTTGAGCATCGGCGACAGCGTACGCAACTCGTCGAACAGGGCAAAACCGATGGCGCCGATCACGCTGCCGGCATCGTCGTGGATCGGCAGGCGCATCACCACCAGCGGTTCCTTCGGCGTGTCCTGCATGTCCAGCAGAATCGGCCGACCGGTGCGTACCACCTCGCGCAGCAGGCTGCCGGGGATCACGCTTTCGCAGGGTTTGCCGATAGCGCCTGCCGCTGAATCGAGACCGAAGCGCCGGGCGTAGCGTTCGTTCATCCAGACGATATTCGCATCGCGGTCAACAATCACCGTTCCCTCACTGGATTGCTCGATGATCTCGAACAGCGAACGGATCGCCAGGGTGCGCACCCGTTGGTAGTCCTTGAGGCTTTCGGTGGTGTTCATGGAGGCTGATCCTGATTGTTTGTTGCCGGTACCGGCCCGTTCGCGAGCAGGCTAGCTCCCACAGGGGACTGCATTCCAATGTGGGA